>JASBTR010000014.1 GCA_030148325.1 Gammaproteobacteria bacterium | reverse complement strand
ATTGTCTGATTTTGGCTAATTTTAGCCCTGCCTGCGTTATTTTTTACTATCAATGGAGTGCATTGATACGTAAAAAATGCCTTGTCAGGACTAAAATTTCCTCAAAATCAGCCTAACATCTGAAAGATCAACAGACCCTGGTTATGCCTTAAAACCAACAATTGACAGCATTAATATTGTACGCTATTTTGTACGTAATAACGTCCATTATTGAGGTGTACCGTGCAAAGATTGAAAATAAATCAAGATATTCGTCCCATGTCAGAATTTCGCTCTGGAGTGGCCTCTTTTCTTAAGCAAGTGCATGATACTAAACGACCTTTAGTTATTACGCAGCATGGTAAAGGTGTCGCTGTTTTATTAGATGTAAATGAATTTGAAGTTATGCAGGACAAAATTGAATTATATGAGGATTTAGAAAAATCTATAACTCAGATCGAAGCTGGCTCTGGAGTTTCACATAATGATGCAAAAAAACAGGTACTAAAGAGAATCAATAAGTGAAAATTATTTGGTCACCTTTAGCCATTGAACGAGTATCAGAAATTGCAGAATACATAGCATTAGATAATCCAGTAGCCGCTGAAAAATGGGTAGATGATATTTTTGATTCTGTAAAACGGCTTAAGAAATTCCCTAAAAGTGGGCGAATGATTCCTGAACTCCAATTAGAACATTTTCGAGAAATAATATTTGGAAATTACCGCGTCATTTATCGAGTGGAAGAAAATCAAATTTCTGTGCTTACCGTGCGTCATGGTAAACAAGTTTTGCCCGTTGACGAAATATTGGCATAACAAGCTCATCAGCGCCCCTTTTGCCTGCCGCTGATGAGGGCGATACACAGATTATTAGCATTTGCACCGCAGGGATCGATAGGCTATCTTTTGCCCGGCAAATTCAACTGGAAACAACGCCGTGACCACGAAAAAAAAGAAAGCTGCAGGTAAGAGCGCAATACCTGATTTTGAATCCGCCCTGAAAGAGCTGGAAACCCTGGTGGAGCGCATGGAACAGGGCGAAACCTCGCTGGAAGACTCGCTTAAGGATTTCGAGCGCGGCATTGAACTCACCCGCCAGTGCCAGCAGGCACTGAAAAGCGCCGAACAGAAAGTACAGCAGCTCATCGGCGAAGGCGAAGATGCCCGCCTGGTCGAGTTCGACGATGACTGAGGCTAAGCCGGAAACACTTCTACAGGCGTGGCGCGAACACGCTGATCAGGCCCTGCTCAATTATTTGCCGAGCGAATCCACCTCTCCACAGACGCTGCATAAGGCCATGCGTTACGCCGTACTCAACGGCGGCAAACGTATTCGTCCACTGCTCGCCTATGCCGCCGGCCATGCCCTCAATGTATCGGCTGACAGGATTGACGCCGCCGCCTGTGCCGTGGAGCTGATTCACGCCTACTCACTGGTGCATGATGATCTGCCCGCCATGGACGATGACGACCTGCGCCGCGGCCAGCCCACCTGTCACCGGGTCTTCGGTGAAGCCGAGGCCATTCTCGCCGGTGACGCCCTGCAATCCCACGCCTTCTATCTGCTCGCCCGTTCTCTGCCCGATGACATCCCCGCCGGGCAGCAATTATTAATGGTTAAGGTCCTGGCAAATGCCAGCGGCTCCCGCGGCATGGCCGGTGGTCAGTCCATCGATCTGAATGCCGTCGGCAAAGAGCTGAACATCGCCGAACTGGAAAACATGCATATCCACAAAACCGGCGCCCTGATCCGCGCCAGCGTCAAACTCGGCGCGCTTTGCTCCCCCGCAGTGGATGAAGGCGTGATAAAAAAACTGGATCATTTCGCCAAATGCATCGGCCTCGCCTTCCAGATCCGCGACGATATTCTCGACGTAGAAAGCGACACCGAAACCCTGGGCAAACCGCAGGGATCGGACATCGCCCGCAACAAACCCACCTACCCCGCCCTGCTTGGCCTCGATGACGCCAGACAGATGGCCGACGAACTGTATCAGGATGCCCTCAACAGTCTGGCGGATTTTGGCGACAGCGCCATCCCCCTGCAGACCCTGTCCCGCTATATTGTCCAGCGCGAGTACTGATTCGAAATAGTCTATAAAATAAAGGGTTATTTGTTCTTCCTGTATCTTACTAAAGTCATATTGTTCATTTTTTAATCTCTTTTAGAATGCTAATACCTGTACAAAAAGTGTATTCGCAAAAAAAACAATAAATGCTTATACGTTGACTTTACTAAATAATAAGGAGCTATTAATGCAGTACTCCCTTAATAATAAATCGTATTCAATTGGGATGGCGACACTCGCCGCCTGCGGCGGGATCATCAGCAACCAGGCATCTGCTACTATTATCGCCACAGATATAGACCCTGATGTTTTAATCTATAACAGCAGATATGATTATGACATCAATGCTGATGGTATCAACGATTTCTATCTTGACAGCACACGAAGCTATGGTAGCAGCATCGTTGTCAATGGATATACCTATACTGATTTTACATATAGTTTTACAGGGGGGGGGTATAATGGCAATCAGGTTGCGGCCGCCGGGGAACTCAATTACGGCGATACCGTTGATGCCTCTTTAAGTTACAGTACCGACGGCCTGCTGCGCGAATACTCAGTGGATTATACGGGCAGTTATGTCACCACCTGTTACAGCAGATATGGTTCACCATATAGCTGCACCCAGGTCAGCTACGATACATACCTGACCGGAGATTTTACTTACAATGGTTATCTTGGTCTTGCGCTTAATATTGATGGCGAGACACGCTATGGCTGGAGCGAACTTTACACGAATTATTATGGTGATTACGGCTATTTAAGATCATATGCCTACGAAAACTGGGCGGGTGAAGCCATACAGGCCGGTTACACCTATAATGAAAACACTGTAGGCGCACAACCGTCCGTTTCTGTACCGGAACCATCAATGCTCATGTTGCTGTCAGCCGGGTTTGCCGGTCTTACTATCGCACGCCGTCGCAAACAAAATAAAATCACTTAGAGAACTTTAATAATTGTCTCAATCCGGACGGTTTTTCATCAGGCCGGCAACGTACCATGAGTACCTGCTCGGCCTGATGTTATTTCCTGAATCGGTAAAACATTTTTCCCTCTACCAGCTTTATATTTTACTCGAAAACAATGCACCCCGAGCGGTTGCGCTGTTTGCGGCAGCTACGGTATCGCAGCCGGAGCGCGCCTACCATGTAGAGATCACAGCATTAGATGCTGATACGGATAATGTATATAAAATAGCGCTGTTAAACCATCTTAAGACAACAGCTTTACAGCTTTGTGCTCAGGCGCTTTACTCTGTCCGTCCCACCGATGATCCATCGCAGATAACATTTTTTAAGGAAAACAATTTCGATTCGTTTTATAATTTTATCGGCTGGCAATTTAATATAGATATATTAAACCGTTTTAGTGCATTTAATAAACGCATTAAAAAAAAGATCAACGCTGAAATCAACGTTATCCCCTACACCCGCGTAGCTCAAAACGAGCTCCAGGCGCTGCATTTAGAAGGTTTAAACTACGTGCCGCCGGGGTTTTTTCATGCCTTTTCCAACTCGCATGAGATCCAGAGCAAATATACCGCGTCACGCTGCATTTTGTTTAACGGAAAACTGGCCGGTCTGGTGGTTGCTTCGACTGAAAATGAGACTGTTTTCATGGAAGCAACGATTACCCGAAAAATGTTTCGCATCAGGGGCGGGCTTGGTTTGCTTCTCTATCACTTCTTTAACGATGCTTCAAAAAACGGCATAACACGGGTTCAAATGTTCTGTGACAGTCGAAATCAACCGGTAATGAATATCGCCCGCAAGTTGAACGGTGTGGAAACCTGGCGCAGGACTCAGTTTCGACTGGAATTATAGCGTGTTTGAGAAAATTATTTTTCTGGGCATTAGTGAGCCGGATGCTGGCATATTCAGGCAGAAAAACACAGATATAATGCCAAACCTGTCGGCACTTGCCAAACGGGGTATGCGAGGGAAATTTGGCGAGACTCCATGGTTATCAAACAGCAGCGAATGGGCAACGATAATTACCGGAAAACAGCCTGATGAGCACCGTATATTAACTGATAATGCAATACGTGCAGATGATGTCGCAATACAACCCGTAAGCCGATTCAACTTGCGCAGAAACCCGCTGTGGGAACGTATTTCAATGCAGGGACACCCAACCACCGCCATTAACTGGCCGGCTTCTCATCCGGTTATGGATGTGAATAATTCCTACCTGGTTAGCAATCTGTTCAAAAAATGTGAGCACGGTGACTACCAGACATCCGCGATTATTCCTGGCAGCATAAGCCTGCCGAAACATGTGTCTGAACTTGTTGATATGCGGGTTTCATCTGATGAAATTGGAATGGAGGAACTAGAATGGCTCTTCCCCGGCCTGCGCCGAATAAAAATCAACGATGCGGTTTCCAGATCACTTGATCTCGCGCGCAAGATTATCGCAGAAACATCAAGCGTGCATGCAGTTTCAACTTACCTGTTATCTGAGCAAAACTTTACACTTCACAGTTGTCATTATGACATCATCAGAAATGCGAGACACTGTATTATCGACATCTGGAACAATCTGGATAAAAAAGACAGATCTCATTTTGATATGCAGTCAATCCTCGCGCGCTGGCATGCTTTTCTGGATAACATGCTTGACGCCTACCGATACGACAAAAAAACAGGTGTCGTGATTATATCGGAAAGAGAGATAACACTGTCTATTACAGAAAACAGGCTGAATGTTCTGCCTGAAACTGGCAGCTTTATTATTCCAGTTAAAAACATTGATAACAATATAGAACACGACACACACAGCAAGATTGACATTGCGCCGACTATTTTCCATTTACTGGAAAAAGATGCCCCGTCTGATTTAAAAGGAGACGTAATCACCCGCCATCTGGCACCTGTTAAATACTCTGATCAGGCAACAAACATATTCACAAAAAAAAGCACACTTTCATCATGCCTACGCTCCTGGCTAAAAAACGCTGATCTGGATGAGGCGCGAATAAATAAAATAAGAAATATTTATATCGACCTGAAAAAAACACACAAACTGAACGAATTCATAAACCTGGCAAGATATTACATACCCATTAAACCGAGGCACGCCCGACGTCTATTGAAAGTTATAAAAAATGATATCCACACCAGCCCTGAACTGCATGAAATATATGCTTTATGCCTGTGGCAACTGTCGGATTACGACGATCTTAACCGTTTCATTAACAGCGTCACTCTCGCCAATAAAAATACCCTCTACTTTTTAATGGGTGAGAACGAATGGCATAAAAACAATTTCGATAACGCCATAAATTATTATAAAAAATCCCTTGACACACATAACCATTCCCACAAAATACTGGAAACAATCAGCGATCGTTTTACCGTAAAAGAAGAATACGCCCTGGCGGAAAAAACATTACTTGCATTACATGACACCGGCTCCACAGGAAAAACTTTCCGTAATCTTGGCTATATATATTACAAACAGGGCCGGTACGAAAAAGCAATCTACTGGCTGAAGAAAAGTTTAGAAGCAAATAAAAACCAGAAAGATGTTTGTAACTTAACAGGGAAATGTTATGAGCTGTGCGGCGACACAACCGCTGCTCATGAATCTTACAGGCAAACGTTAGATATGGATCCGACAGATAAAGTTGCTCTTAAGGGTCTCGTTAACCTGCTCGTCAAATAAATCACCCCGCCGCAAGCAGCGTGGTATTCCTAAAGAGATTAAATGACCAGGGCGAATCATCCGTTTCAGCTTCTGGACAAGCCATTTGCTACGGCATAGTCTAGTAGCATGGCCAACGCACTCGCACAGTCAGAAACCACGCAAAATACAGACTGGCATGCCGAATCACTGGCGCAGATGCTCAGCCGACTGCAAACCTCGGCACATGGCCTCAGTCAGAGCGAGGCGGCGGCACGCTTACAATCTTACGGTCGCAACACCCTGCCTCGTCCAGCCCCGCCGGGCATGGGCCGGGTTTTCCTGCACCAGTTTGCCAGCCCGCTGATCTATGTCCTGCTGGCCGCAGCACTGTTGTCCCTGCTGATCCGGGAATACTCAGACGCCGGTTTTATTTTTGCCGTGTTGATGATTAACGCTGTCATCGGTACGGTGCAGGAATATTCCGCCCAGCGTGCGGCGGCTTCCCTGAACCAGTTGGTCAGCACCCGTTGTCGGGTGCTGCGCGAAGGTGATACCTGGGAAATCGATGCCGAGGAACTGGTTCCCGGTGATATCGTTCTGCTCGAATCAGGCGATCGCGTGCCGGCCGATCTGCGTTTGCTGCATGCCCACGATCTGCAGCTGGATGAGTCCCTGCTCACCGGTGAATCTGTCCCAGTGCTGAAAGACCCCGGCACGGAACTGGCTGCCGAGACTCTGCTGGCCGAGCGGACGAACATGGTCTTTGCCGGCAGTCTGGTGATCCGGGGGCGTGCGCAGGGGGTAGTGGCCGCCACCGCCCTGGCCACCGAAATGGGGCATATCGCCAGCGAGATTATTAACCGCCCACCGCCGCGCTCACCCTTACTGCTGCGGATGGAAAAGTTCACACATCTGATCGCCCTGCTGGTCATGCTCGCCGCCATCATCATGGCTGCCGTGGCCGCCAGCCATGGCATGCCTGCCACAGAAATCTTTCTGCTCGTAGTGGCACTGGCCGTCTCCGCTATTCCCGAAGGTCTGCCGGTAGCGCTGACTGTAGCCCTGGCCATCGGCATGCGGCGTATGGCGCGGCGCAATGTGATCGTGCGACGGCTGGTAGCGGTGGAAGCACTGGGTTCCTGCACCTTCATCGCCACCGACAAGACCGGCACACTGACAGTTAATCAACTCACTGCTCGGCGGATTGTTTTCAGCCTGGACAGGGAATATGAAATCACCGGCGAAGGCGTGCAACCGGAAGGCCAGATCCTGAGTCCGCAGGGAACACCAACACCGACCGAGCAGGCGCTGCTCGAACGCCTGTGTCTGGCCGCAGTGCTGGCTGATAACGAGGGCTTTATCGGCCATCGTGAAAACCAGTGGAGTCATCATGGTGACAGCGTCGACGTTGCGCTGTTGATCATGGCGCACAAGCTCGGCATTGTTAAGGAAGAAAGTCTGAACAGTTTCCCCGAACTGGCGGTAATTCCTTTTGAACCGGAACTCCGTTTTGCCGCCAGCCTCAACCGGGTCGAAGGTGCAGCCCGGATCTTTGTCAAAGGCGCGCTGGAAGCACTGCTGCCCATGTGCCGATATATGGCAACAGTGGAAAACGATCAGCCCTTAAATGCGCTACAACTGGAACAGCAGGCACACGCGCTCGCCGCTCAGGGCTACCGGGTGCTGGCGCTGGCCGACGGCAAACTCGAAGCCGATGTCGAAGAACACTTCAGTCCGGAATATTTGCAGGGACTCACCCTGCTGGGACTGGTCGGCATGATCGATCCCCTGCGCAGTGAAGCACAGGCCGCAGTCCAGGCCTGTCGCACAGCCGGTATCGAGGTCGCCATGATCACCGGCGATCATCCGGCCACTGCACTGGCCATCGCTCGTGAACTGGACATGGCCCGGTCCTCTGAACAGGTCATCAATGGCGCGCAGCTGAAACAGATCAACTCGGAAGTTGAACTGGACAGGCTCACTCACAGGGCACGGGTATTTGCCCGAGTGGAGCCGCAACAGAAACTGGATATCGTGCAATCCCTGCAACGCAACGGCCATTTTGTTGCCGTCACCGGTGACGGCGCTAATGACGCCCCCGCCCTGCGCGCCGCCCAGGTTGGTGTGGCCATGGGTAAAAGCGGCACCGAAGTGGCGCGGGAATCAGCCGAACTGATTCTCACCGACGACAACTTCGCTTCCATCGTCGCCGGGGTGGAAGAAGGGCGTATCGCCTACGCCAATGTCCGCAAGGTGATCTTTCTGCTGATCTCCACCGGCGTTGCCGAGCTGGTACTGTTCACCCTGGCGCTGCTAAGCGGCCTGCCGCTGCCCCTGCTTGCAGTGCAACTGCTCTGGCTCAACCTGGTCACCAACGGCATTCAGGATGTGGCGCTGGCCTTTGAACCCGGCGAAGGACAGGAACTGCATCAGCCGCCACGCGCACCGAAGGAACTTATATTCAACCGCCTGATGCTGGAGCGGGTCATGCTCTCAGCGCTGGTCATCGGCAGCATAGCTTTCTTTTTATTTCAGTGGCTGCTGAGGCAGGGCTACAGCCTCGATGAAGCGCGCAACGGCACGCTGTTATTAATGGTACTGTTCGAAAACATCCATGTTTTCAACAGCCGTTCTGAAACCCGCCCGGTATTGCAACAGAACCCCCTGCACAACCGCATTCTCCTGTTCGGCACCCTCGCCGCCCAGCTCATCCACATCGGCGCGATGTATACCCCCTGGCTGAATGAAGTGCTGCGTATCCAGCCGGTCTCACCGCAACACTGGCTGCAACTGCTGGGACTGGCGCTAAGCGTACTTGTCGTGATGGAACTGCACAAGTTGTTGCGGCGAAGGTTTTTTAATCCGCTATCATAGGGGATTGATTGTAGGTTCGCCTTCAGGCGAACATGTGCGGCTCACCTGTGCCCGAAGGGTAAAGGTACGCCTGAAGGCGTACCTACAACAAAGGATTGAATTACAGCAGCACGGCTACGACCAGCACCACGGCTTCAATCACTTCAACCAGCGCACCGGCTGTATCACCGGTTGTGCCGCCAAGACGTTTAATCATCATCGCTCGCAGCAGGACAAAGGTGCAGATAACTGCAACAATCAGTAGCGCCGTACTCCAGCCCATGACGACAGGAATACCAAGGCTGACAGAGAGTGGTAACAGAATTCCGCCAACCTGGGATACGTGTTCTGCGATTGCTGTCGCCAGTCCACCGGGCCGCACATAAGCCGTGGTCTGAAACAGCAGAGGCAGTGAAGTTCGTGCGAGCAGTGGGGCAAGGATCAGGACGGGCCAGTGATCATTTTCGATAAGCGCCTGCAGTGCCGCAAACTTGATCAACAGCAACAATACAATCACCACAACCGCAGCCGGACCACTGCGGGGATCTTTCATAATCGCCAGGGTGCGTTCCCTGTCACCCAGACCACCCAGCCAGGCATCGGCGCTGTCGGCCAGTCCATCCAGATGCAGCGCGCCGGTGATTATCACCCAGGCGGCTAACAGTAACGCCGCCTGTAAGCCATCCGGTGCAGATGCAAGCATCCAGTTCAAACCAGCCAGGAGTAAACCCATGACAAGTCCAACCAGCGGGTAGTACAGCAGAGAACGGCCAACCTCGGCCTCACTAATGTCGCTAAGCGTCGGGACGGGAATGCGTGTAAGAAACTGAATGGCGATAATAAAAGAACGCATTAGTCATTTTTTTCCGAGACACCCGCTTCGGCAAAGGTCGCCATGCCTTTATGCAGCTCACAGGCCAGACGCAGCAGCGGCACCGCCACCGCCGCGCCACTGCCTTCACCCAGTCGCAAACCCAGATCGAGCAACGGCCGCGCATCAAGCGCCGCCATTACATGCGCATGGCCGGGCTCAGCCGAGGCATGGGAATAGAAAAACCAGTCGGCGGCATCGGGACTGATGGCCACTGCTGCCAGCGCTGCAACGCTGCTGATAAAGCCGTCCACCAGCACCGGCAGGCCGGTATGTGCGCAGGAAAGATAAGCGCCGGTAAGCGCAACGATTTCGAACCCCCCCAGACAACGCAGTATCTCCAGTGGATTGCCTGCCGCTGATTTATGCTGCGCCAACGCCGATGCGATAATCTCAGCCTTGCGCGAAACGCCCCTGGTATCCAGCCCGGTACCCGGGCCGGTCAGTTCGCCGGCGTCTTTACCCAGTAATGCGCAGGCAATCGCCGCTGCCGAGGTGGTATTACCTATTCCCATCTCACCGCCGATGAACAAATGCCCCTTTGCCCGCGCGGCGCGTTCGCCGGCCTGACGACCGGCATTTAAGGCATCATAGAACTGTTGTTCAGTCATCGCCGCCTGTTCAACAAAATCAGCCGTACCGGCGCCAAGATGGCAGTCAATCACATGTTCCAGCGGACCGGGATCGCTTGCGGTACCCAGATTGATGACATTCAATGTCGCGCCCAGACTGCGGGCAAGCACATTGATCGCCGCGCCACCGCGAGAGAAATTACGCAGCATCTCAACCGTTACCGCCTGCGGAAAAGCCGAAACGCCTCGCGTTGCAACACCATGGTCGGCGGCAAAGAGCGTGATATGCACATCATCCATAGAAGGCATTACCGTTCCCTGCATGGCGGCAAGACGAATGGCAATGGTTTCCAGTTGACCCAGAGCCCCCGGCGGCTTGGTCAACTGCATCTGTCGCGCTTCGGCATCGGCGGCCGCCGGTTTATTCAGTGGGGTGCTCGGTACGTTGAGCCATTCAGCATTCATC
>JASBTR010000009.1 GCA_030148325.1 Gammaproteobacteria bacterium | reverse complement strand
CGTGGCGAAGGACGGAAAAAACGCGCTTCGTGGACTTTACGAATAAAGTGCTGAAGCATTTTCTCGGTCACGGTAAAATCGGCAATCACGCCGTCTTTCATCGGCCGGATCGCGACGATATTGCCGGGGGTGCGGCCGAGCATGCGTTTGGCCTCCATGCCGACGGCGGAAATACTTTTCGGCCCGCCGGGGCCGCGCTCCTGGCGAATGGCGACCACCGAGGGTTCATTGAGCACGATGCCCTTACCGCGTACGTAAATGAGAGTATTGGCCGTACCCAGATCGATGGATACGTCATTGGAAAAAAGACCACGAAGGCTATCAAACATAATTTTTTATAATCTTTAATGTCATTAAAGCGGATACTTTAATAAAATAGGGGGGCGTTGGGCAAGCTATCATCTTTGTATAAGGTGAATATTCGGGAATTTATTTCAACTTCGCCGAAATTGTTGCTCAAATGCGATCGGGTTCACACTATATTCGAGGCAAACATGTCATTGGACAAGCAAGACGTAGAGAAAATAGCACATCTGGCGCGATTAGACATTAATCAGTCTGATGTATCCGCTTATGCTCAGAATTTATCCAATATACTGGATCTGGTTGAACAGATGAATTCAGTGAATACGGATGACGTTGAACCCATGGCTCATCCCACCGATGCGGTGCAACGCCTGCGTGAGGATGAAGTCAGGGAAACCAACCAGCGAGAACGCTTTCAGAAAATTGCGCCACAGGTAGAGAATGGCCTGTATCTGGTGCCGAAGGTCATTGAATGATTCTTTAGAGGTCTGCAAATGAAGCACAAATCAGCAATTCCCTTCACTCATTTGCAGGTAATTAACGCAGAGTACGCAAAGGCGCGGAGAGCGTAAAGATTGCAAAAATAAAACTCTCCGCGTCTCTGCGCCTTTGCATACTCTGCGTTAATTTACGTCTATATCGTGGATAATTACTTAACAAAAATGTTTATCGGAACAACATTCCGAAGGATTGAAGTACATGCATAACAAAACCATCGCCGAATTATCCCGCGGTCTGCAGCAGGGGGATTTTTCCAGCGAAGAACTCACGCGTCATTTTCTTGCCCGCATCGAGGGTCTGGATACGTCACTGAACAGCTTTATTACTGTTAGCGACGAGCTGGCGCTGGCGCAGGCGAAGCAGGCGGATGAGCGTATTGCAGCGGGTAAAGCCGGTCCTCTGACCGGTATTCCACTGGCGCAGAAAGATATTTTCTGTACCGATGGTGTGAAGACCAGCTGCGGGTCAAAAATGCTGGATAATTTTATCGCACCTTATAACGCCACCAGCGTGGAACAACTGAACGCTGCCGGCACGGTGATGCTGGGCAAGACCAATATGGACGAGTTCGCCATGGGTTCGTCCAATGAAACCAGTTTTTACGGCGCGGTGAAAAATCCCTGGAATACCGATACCGTGCCGGGCGGTTCATCCGGTGGTTCAGCCGCCGCGGTGGCGGCGCGTCTGGCACCCTGCGCTACGGGTACGGATACCGGCGGTTCGATTCGCCAGCCGGCGGCCCTGTGCGGCATTACCGGACTCAAGCCGACCTATGGGCGGGTCTCACGCTACGGCATGATCGCCTTTGCCTCCAGTCTGGATCAGGGCGGGCCGTTGACTCGCACGGCTGAAGATGCGGCCCTGATCCTGGGCGCGATGGCGGGTTTTGACGAACGCGATTCCACCAGTATTGATACGCCGGTGCCGGATTATACGGTTGGGCTGAACAATGATATCAAAGGGCTGAAGATCGGGTTGCCAAAAGAATACTTCGACGAAGGGCTGGATAGCGCCATTGGCGATGCCGTACATGCCGCGATTGACGAATATAAAAAGCTGGGTGCGGAGATTGTCGATATCAGCCTGCCCAACACCCATCTTGCGGTGCCGGCCTATTATGTGGTGGCACCGGCCGAGTGTTCCTCTAACCTTTCGCGTTTCGATGGCGTGCGCTTTGGTTATCGCTGTGAAAACCCAAAAGATCTGGAAGATCTGTACAAGCGTTCCCGGGGTGAAGCGTTTGGCGCCGAGGTCAAACGCCGCATCATGATCGGCGCCTACGCCCTGTCCTCCGGTTATTACGACGCCTATTACCTGAAAGCGCAGAAGGTCCGGCGTCTGATCAGCGCTGATTTTAAGCAGGCCTTTGCTAAGGTCGATGTGATCATGGGCCCTACCGCCCCCACACCCGCGTTCAGGATTGGTGAGAAAGCCAATGATCCCATCACCATGTACCTGTCGGACATCTACACCATCGCCGTCAACCTCGCCGGCCTGCCCGGCATGTCCATACCCGTCGGCTTCGTCAACGAGATGCCCGCCGGTTTGCAGATCATCGGTAATTATTTTGAAGAAGCGAAACTGCTGAATGTCGCGCACAGGTTTCAGCAGGTCACGGACTATCATGCTCAAGCCCCCAAAGGTTTTGAGTAACGAGGAACCAGGGGCGAGTGGCGAGGAGTCAATCGTTTCTGACCTGGAATTTTAAATTTAATAGTTGGCTTAAGATGAAGGGGTCTTTCCTCGTCCCTCGCCACTCGTCACTAGGTACTGTTTTTATGGAATGGGAAACTGTTATCGGGCTTGAGATTCACACTCAGCTTGCGACCAAAAGTAAAATATTTTCTGCCGCCTCTACCGCTTACGGGGCCGAGCCTAATACCCAGGCATGTACGGTGGATCTGGGGATGCCGGGTGTGTTGCCGGTGCTGAACCGGGAAGCGGTGAACATGGCAGTCAAGTTCGGTCTGGCGATTAATGCCGAGATTGCACCGCGCTCGGTGTTCGCGCGTAAGAATTACTTCTATCCGGATCTGCCCAAGGGTTACCAGATCAGCCAGTTTGAACTGCCGGTGGTGGGGCCGGGAACACTGACCATCGAACTGGAAAACGGTGAGACAAAAGTGATTGGCGTGACCCGTGCGCATCTGGAAGAAGATGCAGGCAAGTCTCTGCATGAAGACTTTCACGGCATGACCGGGATTGATCTTAACCGCGCCGGCACACCCCTGCTGGAAATCGTTTCCGAGCCGGACATGCGTTCGGCAAAAGAAGCCGTGGCCTATATGAAAAAAATGCACTCGCTGGTGCGCTACCTGCAAATCAGCGATGGCAATATGCAGGAAGGTTCGTTTCGCTGTGACGCCAATGTTTCGGTGCGCCCCAAAGGGCAGCAGGAATTCGGCACCCGCACTGAGCTGAAAAATATCAATTCCTTTCGTTTTGTGGAACGGGCGATAGAGTTTGAAGTCGAGCGCCAGATCGAACTGATTGAAAGCGGTGGGGAAGTGAGGCAGGAAACCCGCCTCTATGATCCGGATCGGGGTGAAACACGGCCCATGCGTTCCAAAGAAGAAGCGATGGACTATCGTTATTTCCCTGATCCCGATCTGTTGCCGGTTGAAGTCAGTGCTGAGATGCTTGAACGCATTCGCGGGAGGTTGCCTGAATTACCGGATGCGAAAAAAGACCGCTTTATTGCCGACTACAAACTCAGCAGTGATGATGCGAGTCTACTGACCGCCAGCCATGAGATGGCGGATTATTTCGAACAGGTGGTAAGGTTAAGTGAAGAGCCCAGGCTTTCGGCTAACTGGATCATGGGTGAGCTTAGCGGTTTTATTAACAGGGAAAATCGGGATATCAGCGACAGCCCGGTGACCGCTGTGATGCTGGCCGGCATGATCATGCGAATTAAGGACAACACCATCTCCGGCAAGATCGCCAAGCAGGTGTTCGAAGCCATGTGGGCCGGCGAAGGTGATGCCGATGCGATTATCGACAGCCGCGGGCTTAAGCAGATTACCGATACCGGTGCGATTGAATCGGTGCTGGATGAGATCATCGCCGCCAACCCGAAACAGTTTGAACAGCTAAAAGGCGGCAAGGACAAGCTCATGGGCTTTTTCGTCGGCCAGGTAATGAAACAGACCCAGGGCAAGGCCAATCCCGCGCAGGTTAATGTGTTGATGAAGAAAAAACTCGAAGCATAGGAAGGTGATGGGTTTCGTCCTTTATCTTTCAGGGCTCTACCCATTTTTTAATCTTGCGTAGGATGGGTAGAGCGAAGCGAAACCCATCATCAATACCCCCATTTTTTAATCTTGCGTAGGATGGGTAGAACGAAGTGAAACCCATCATTAATACCCCTGTCATTTACTACAGACAGGACAACCCGGATCTTTTTTCAGTTTCAAACTGCGCCAGTCCATATTCATGGCGTCCAGCAGTAACAGGCGACCGTCCAGTACCTTGCCAACGTCGGTGATCACTTTGATCGCTTCAGTGGCCTGAATGCTGCCGATGATGCCGACCACCGGCGCCAGTACGCCGTTGTGGCTGCAACTCGTATCCAGTTCACCTTCATCCTTATACAGGCAGCGATAGCAGGGGCCGTTGCCGTGATTGAGATAAACCGATACCTGGCCTTCCATGCGAATGGCGGCGCCAGATACCAGTGGAGTGCCTGTCCTGACGCAGGCTTCGTTGACGGCAAAGCGGGTGGCGAAGTTGTCACTGCCTTCGATCACCACATCGGCCTGTTGAACCTGGGTCAGCAGTTCGTCGTCATTCAGTTTTTTGTTGAGCGTGGAAATACGAACTTCGGGATTCAGGCGCAGCAGGGCATCGCGGGCGGATTCCACCTTGGGTCGACCGATGTCTGATGTGCTGTGTACGATCTGACGTTGCAGATTGGTGAGATCCACCTGGTCAAAATCCACCAGGACAAGATGACCGATGCCGGCAGCAGCAAGGTAAATGGATACCGGTGCGCCGAGGCCGCCGAGGCCGATGAGCAGTACCGTTGCGTTGAGCAGTTTTTCCTGCCCCGCTACATCGATCTGCGGCAGCATGATCTGGCGGCTGTAGCGCAGGAGTTGTTCGTCATTCATGGGAAAGAAGAGTAAAGATACAGGATAAAAGATACAAGGAAAAAACTTCCCTTTTATCCTGTATCTTTGCTCTTGTACCTGTTTATTTAGAGATAATCGCGCCAGTGACTGGGACGCCGATCGCGGCAGCCATGCAGCTGTTTCTGGTAGCGGTCGATGAAAATATCGCGGGTGTTTTGATCCTGGCAGCGCGCGCAGCCGATATTGGCGCATTCGGTGTCTTCGGTGTAATTGTAGAGGGCGCGCTTGAGGCGCAGCAGAAGACTGTTATCAAGATGAAAGCCGACTTCTGTGAGCGCGTCTTCGATATCGGCAAGACAGAGATAACAGATATCGTAATGTACGATCAGTTGCAGTGGATTCACGACCTGCAGCTTCAGAATGCCCTGAACATTTTCCAGCATACGCAGGGCGGACTCGGCCTGATTAGAATCCTGATGTATTTCACTGAAAAAGATCTCGCGCTTTTTTTCTATGCTCGGCATTTTTGTAATATTTCCTGTCTGCCTTTTAATCCATCCTAACCCGAAAACGACATGAATCAAGCGATGATTCAACAAAATGGACAAGTATAAGAAAATCCGTTTTTACTAATATTCTAATGGGTGCATGTTTATAAACACGGATAGTTAACGCGGAGAACGCAAAGGCGCGGAGGCGCAGAGGTGTATAATTTTGATTATTAAAGATTTACTTCAGGGGTATTTCTTCTGTGTTCCCTGCGTTTAATCTCTATGGGTTTAATTCCCCACAGCTTGCTGTGATTAATATTAACTGCCAGGACGCAAAGGACGCCAAGTTTTAGCCAAACAATTCCTGGCGTCCTTTGCGTCCTGGCGGTTCAGATTGTTCCTTCGACTAATACCCCGTAGCTTGCTGCGGGGTGATTTATTACAACCCTTTGATGAATGGAGATTAATTAGCTGGCCACTGGCCGAGGCTGACTCGCGGCTGGTTGGCGTAATCGTGATAGCAGCGGACAGACTGATAGCCCTGTTGCGCAAACAGGCCGGCGAGAGCAACCTGCTGGTGATAGCCGTGTTCCAGCAGCAGCCAGCCGCCGGGTTTCAGGTGGGCTTTGGCGGTAGTTAGAATATGTTGCAGATCATCCAGTCCTTCTGGGCCGGCGGCCAGTGCACGGGTGGGTTCAAAACGCACATCGCCAGCGGACAAATGGGGATCGTTTTCCATGATATAAGGTGGGTTGCTCAGAATCATGTCCGCCTGAAAGTGGCTGACAAAGCCGCTTAACCAGTTTGCGGCGAGGAAGTGGATGTTATTAACCGCGTTGAGTTTGGCATTTTGCCGGGCAATGCGCAGCGCTGCGAGAGAACAATCGCTCGCGATCAGGTTGCAGCGAGGGCGTTCTCTGGCGATAGCAATGCCGATGGCGCCGCTGCCGGCGCCCAGATCCAGGATTGTCCAGTTTGCATCATCAGGGATCCGGGCCAGCGCCTGTTCCACCAGCAACTCGGTTTCAGGTCGCGGGATCAGGGTTTCGGGCGTGACCGTCAGCGTCAGACTCCAGAACTCACGTTGGCCCAGAATGTAAGCAATGGGTTCCCCTTTTTGTCGCCGACTGAGCAGTGCCTCGAATGTCTGGCACTGATCCGGGCTGAGGATTTTATCCGGCCAGGTGCGCAGCCAGGTGCGATCCCTCTCCAGCACTGAGGCCAGCAGCAATTCGGCCTCCAGCTTCGCGCTATTGTTTCCTGATTGTCCTAGAATAGCGGTGGCGCGCTGGATGACATGGTCGATAGTCTGGGACATTAATTCTAAAAATACCGGGTAGACAAAAGGCAGGTGGAGATTGAATTCAAAAGACAGTAATTATTTTCAGGGGCAGATCATCCACGCTGGCGCGGAGCAAGTCAAACTGCCCGACGGTCGGATGATGCTGATGGACGTGGTGCATCATCCCGGCGGTGCAGCGGTGGTGGCGCTGGACGACAATCAACGGGTCTGCCTGCTGCGCCAGTATCGCGGGGTAATGGGGGCATGGCTATGGGAATTGCCTGCCGGAAAAATTGATAATCAGGAACCGCCGCTGGAAACGGCACGGCGTGAATTGCAGGAAGAAGCCGGCGTTGAGGCCGATAGCTGGCAGGAACTGGGCATGTCGATTAGTTCTCCGGGGGTGTTTACCGAACGAGTCTGGCTTTATCTGGCGCGTGATCTACAGGGCTGTGAGCAGCAACTGGAAGAGCATGAGATTTTTGAACGCCACTGGCTGGATTTTAATGAAGCCCTGGCCTGGGCGAAGTCAGGCAAAATCAGCGACGCCAAGACGGTGGTTGGGCTGTTCCGCGCGGCGGAGGAAATAATGAACGTGGATAGATGTAAAGGGCTATAAATAACGCAGAGAACGCAAAGACGCAGAGACGCAGAGACGCAGAGAGTTATAAATGCCTCATTTATTCGTCATTCCAGGCAAGCTACAAGCTGAATGCAGATTCGGAATCCATTGTATTGAATTCAATTTTTGATGCTATTCTGGCATTTGGCGGAATAGCATCAAAAATACCTCAGTAGATCATTACCGCAAAAAAAACTCTGCGTCTCTGCGCCTTTGCGTTCTCTGCGTTTAATTAGCGGACTATCTAATCCTCATTCCCAATCGCCGCCAGCAGATCCGCCTGATGCTCGGCGATCAGTGGATCGATGATCTCGTCCAGTTTGCCCTGCAGGATTTCATCCAGTTTGTAGAGGGTCAGGTTGATGCGGTGATCGGTAATCCGGCCCTGGGGGAAGTTATAGGTGCGAATGCGTTCGGAGCGGTCGCCGCTGCCGACCAGCAGTCGCCGGGTCTGGGCCTGCTCGGCCTGCTGTTTTTCCTGTTCGGCGCTGAACAGGCGCGCCTGCAGCAGGGACATGGCCTGGGCACGGTTTTTGTGCTGGGAGCGCTGATCCTGACATTCCACCACCAGGCCGCTGGGCAGGTGGGTGATGCGAATGGCGGAGTCGGTTTTGTTGACATGCTGGCCGCCGGCGCCGGAGGCGCGGAAGGTGTCGATTTTTAAATCTTTTGGGTTGATGTCGATGGCTTCCACTTCATCGGCTTCAGGCATGATGGCTACGGTACAGGCGGAGGTGTGAATGCGGCTCTGGGATTCGGTTTCCGGTACGCGCTGTACGCGATGCGCGCCCGATTCGAATTTGAGTCGGGAGTAGGCGCCCTGGCCTTCGATGCGGGCGATGATTTCCCGATAGCCGCCATGCTCGCCGAGGTTTTCACTGATAATTTCCAGCTGCCAGTGGTGTTGTTCGGCATAGCGAGAATACATGCGAAACAGATCACCGGCGAACAGCGCCGCTTCGTCCCCGCCGGTGCCGGCGCGGATTTCCAGAAACACGTTTTTGTCGTCATTGGGATCCGAGGGCAGCATCAGGATCTGCAACCGGGTTTCGAGCTCATCACGGCGCTGGCAGGCATCGGCCAGTTCTTCTTTGGCCATTTCCCGTAGTTCGGCATCATCTTCTTCACTGAGCATTTGCTCGGTATCGCGAATCGTGTCCAGGGTTGACTGGTATTCAAGAAAACAGTCGATCACCGGGCTGATGCGAGCATGCTCCTGAGACAGGGCGCGAAACTGGTTTTGATCCCGAATTACCTCGGAGTCCGAGAGCAGGGCGTTGATCTCATCCAGCCGCTCGGCCAGGCTTTCCAGCTTGGAATAAATAGATGCCTTCATGGAGGGTTAGTTTTCTTCTTCGTCGAGGCCGAACAGGCTGCGCGCCTGTGAAAGCAATTCATTACGGCCTTCATAGGCGGCGCGATTTAGCTGCACAGTTGGCTGATGAATCAGTTTGTTGGTCAGACTGCGCGCCAGTTCGCCCATGACCTGCTGTGGATCCTTGCCTGAAGCGAGCTGGCGTTCGGCGTGTTGCAGGGCTTCTTCGCGCAGGTGAACAGCCTGCTGGCGATAGGCGCGAATGGTGTCCACGGCTTCGAGCGAACGCAGCCAGCCCATAAAGTGATCGACCTGGTTTTCGATGATCTCTTCGGCCTGTTTGGCGGCTTCTTCGCGAGACTGACGGCCTTCCTCGATCACTTCCTGTAAATCATCCACCGTATAGAGATAGACATCATTAAGCTCACTGACTTCGGGTTCGATATCGCGGGGAACAGCAATGTCGACCATGAAGATGGGGCGATGCTTGCGTGCTTTCAGGGCTCGCTCTACCGCGCCTTTGCCGAGGATAGGCAACTGGCTGGCGGTGGAGGAGATGATGATGTCGGCTTCGATCAGGCGTGCGGGAATATCCGCCAGGGCAATGGCCTCGCCATCGAACAGGTGCGCCAGTTCCTGCGCCCGTTCCACGGTGCGGTTGGCGACGATGATTTTGCGGATCCCCTGTTCATGCAGGTGGCGGGCGACCAGTTCGATGGTTTCCCCGGCGCCGATCAGTAATGCAGTGTGTTCGCTGACGTCGGCAAAAATCTGCTTGCTCAGACTAACGGCGGCAAAGGCAACGGAAACCGGGCTGGCGCCAATCGCGGTTTCGGTGCGCACCTGCTTGGCGACGGCAAAGGTATGCTGGAACAGGCGGTTGAGTTGCTGGCCAATGGCGCCGGCTGCACTGGCTTTCTGGTAAGCATCCTTGATCTGACCGAGAATCTGCGGTTCTCCCAGCACCAGTGAATCGAGGCCGCTGGCCACCCGCAGTACATGCTGGACGGCGGCGCTTTCGCTGTGGTTGAACAGATAGGGGTCGAGTTCCTTAGCGCTTAGATTGTGGAAATTTCGGAACCATTCGATTACCGCCTGGTCGGATTCATTATCAACACCTACATAAAGCTCGGTGCGATTGCAGGTAGAAACAATCGCCGCTTCGCTGACGCTGGCGCAGGTAAGCAGATCCTGTAGCGCTGCATCGAGGGTATCCGGTGGAAAGGCAACTTTCTCTCGAATATCGACAGGTGCGGTTTTGTGATTAATACCGAAGGCTAAAAGAGTCACACTGGGCCTGTTCTGGAACTGCTAAATTACCACTTATATTAAGTGGTTATGATTGAATGAAAAGCTATTATAAGGCAAAACATGAAAAGTCGGTTATAGTTGGGTAGTATTATTCATATATTATTGATACAGAATTGAATTTTCCATTTTTTAGCCCGCTAAAAGAAAGCCATGTTACTGAAAAAACCATTTCTCCTGCTGATCCTGCTCACGCTTCTATTCCAGGGCTGCACCAGCCAGAAGGTTATTTATGACGAATCGCGTAAGCTGGAAGCAGAGAAAAAGCTCGACAAGGCAAAAGTCGAAGCGCCGGTTGTCGCTGCTCTTCCCAGACCCGCTATCAAGCAACAGGCGCTGACCACGCCGATACTTTATCATTTGCTGAGCGGTGAGATTGCAGGCCAACGTGGGCAATTCACCCAGGCCGTTGGTCACTATATGGAAGCGCTGCGTCTGGCGCCGGACCCGCAGGTGGCTGAACGGGCGGCGCGGATTGCGGTATTCGCACGTGACGACAAAAGTGCGCTGGAGGCGGCGCAGGTGTGGGCTAAACTGGAACCGGATAACCTGGAGGCGCAGCAGGTTACCGCCGCGCTGCTGGTGCGAACCGGTCAGCCTGATGCGGCGCTGGTGCATTTTGAAAAGATCCTCGCCTCAACTCGTGATACGGAAAACGCCGAGCGCAGGGGCTTCATGTTGATTGTGGCGCTGCTTAGCAAGGAGCGAGACAAACAGGCGGCAATGGCGGTGATGGATAAATTACTGGCCAGCCGCCAGAAAAACCCGTCAGCACGCTATGCCTATGCGCATCTGGCATTGCTGGTCGGTGAGCTGGACAGGGCGGCGGCCAATATCGACAAAACCCTGGCGCTGCAGCCAGACTGGATCGATGCACACCTGCTGCAGGCCAATATCCTGATTCGTCAGGGGCATAACGCCGAAGCGCTGAAAAAGCTGGCGGCGGCAACGGAGCGGTATCCCGATAAGATCAGGTTGCGCCTGTATTATGCGCGTAAGCTGATTGATGAAAAAAAGTATGAGCAGGCGCGAGAACAGTTCAGCGAGGTGCTTGAGCGCGAACCCGCTCATGCGGATGCCCTGTATGCGATGGGATTACTGGGTTTACAGGTCAGGAAGCTGGATGAGGCCCAGGCCAGTTTCGAGAAACTGCTTGAAACGGGCAAACGTACCGACGAAGCGAGCTATTACCTGGGTGAGCTTTACGAAATCAAAAAACAGCCGCAGCAGGCGATCAATTATTATTCAAAGGTAAAGAAAAATCCCCAGCACATCGAAGCCCAGATCCGTATTGCTGCATTATTGGCAAAAGAGGGCAAGCTGGAGGCGGCGCGCGGCCACCTGCATCGAATTCAGGCGCCGACCCTGGAGGTCCAGTTGCGCCTGTATCTGGCCGAAGGGGAATTACTGCGGGTAGCCGGGCAGATTGATGAGGCGTTTGAACTTTATACCCAGGCGCTGGAGCAGATGCCGGCTAATGCCAGTCTATTGTATGCGCGCGCCCTGATTGCCGAGAAGATCGAGCGGCTGGATATCGCGATCCAGGATCTGGAACTGATTTTGAAGAACGAACCGAGCAATATCGAAGCCCTGAATGCGCTGGGCTATACCCTGGTGGACAAAACAGGGCGTGTGCAGGAAGGCATGGGCTATATTGAGGATGCCCTGGCGCGCAAACCGGGTGATCCCGCCATCATGGACAGCATGGGCTGGGCGTATTACCGGCTGGGTAAATACGACAGGGCGCTGGAATTCCTGCGTCGCGCCTATGCAAAAATGCCGGATCCGGAAATCGCCTCGCATCTGGGTGAAGTGCTCTGGGTTAGTGGCGACCAGTCCGGTGCACGCAGGATCTGGGATGATGCCCTGCAACAGACTCCAAAGCATGAATTGCTGCGCAATGTGATGCAGCGGTTCATGGAATGAAGCGCCTGCTCGGACTCTGCCTGCTGTTGGCAGGTTGCGCCGGCGCGCCTCCCATCCCCGTCCCTGAACCCGTCGCATCCCCCGAGACAACCTGGCAGTCACGACAGTTGCAGCTCACTGCACTGCAGAGCTGGCAATTGTCCGCCCGGCTGATAGTTTCAACCGAAGAGGAAGCCTGGCAACTGGATGTGATCTGGCAACAGCAGGTTGATAATTATGAGATACAGATCTCAGGCCCCTTTGGTATGGGTAAGGTGCGCCTGCAGGGAAGTGAAGACGGTGTTTTTCTCTACGATGGTGAAGGTCGCGCCTATTATGCGCAGGAACCGGAACACCTGTTGCTGGAGCACACCGGTGTTTTCATGCCGGTTACCAGCCTGTATTACTGGGTGCGTGGTTTACCCGATTCGACCATTGATGCCGTGCTAATACCGCAACTGGATGCCTGGGGACGGCTCACACACCTGCGTCAGAATGGCTGGTCGGTTGATATGAAACGCTATGCTCAGGTCGATGCGCTGCAATTGCCGGACAAACTGTTCATTCGCAGTGATCAGGATATTGAGGTGCGCATGGTTGTGGATAAATGGAACATTTATCAGGGACGAGTGGCGAGTGACGAGTGACGAGGGGTTTTGCTTGCGTAGGATGTGCTGAGTGAAACGAAGCGCATCAATCGCGCCCATTCCGAATCCCGGTTTCCTATCCCGGTTCCCTGTGGTTCAATAGCCGCGTGAATATCAAATCTCCTGTTATCGACTGGCCGGCGCCGGCCAAACTCAATCTGTTTTTGCATATCACCTCGCGTCGGGATGATGGCTTTCATAATCTGCAAACGGTGTTTCAGTTTCTGGATTATGCCGACACGCTGCGTTTTTCGGTGCGTGCGGGTGGCGCGATCCGTCGGGCTTATAATTTTCCCGGCGTTAGTGAAGAGAATGATCTGATCCTGCGTGCGGCCCGTTTGCTGCAGCGCCATACCGGCGTCAGTCTGGGTGCGGATATTGAACTGGAGAAAAGGCTGCCACTGGGTGGCGGTCTGGGGGGTGGCAGTTCCGATGCCGCTACCACTCTCATCGCGCTGAACGCACTCTGGAATACGGGCCTGAGCCTCGCTGCACTGGCCCAGCTGGGTTTGCAACTGGGTGCGGATGTGCCGGTTTTCGTGCAGGGGCAGGCGGCCTGGGCGGAGGGGGTGGGCGAGGCGCTGACCCCGGTAGAACTGCCGCAGCCCTGGTTTGTGGTGCTGATTCCATCAATATGCGTCTCCACAGCAGGAATTTTTGCCGATCCGCAATTGCGGCGCGATTGTCCAGCGATTACAATACGCGACTTTCTCGCGGGCGCAGCCGTACACAATGTGTGTGAACCACGGGTACGAGCTCGGTATCCTGAGGTGGATGCGGCTTTAGTGGCGCTTGACGCTTATGCGCCGGCAAGAATGACCGGGACGGGCGCCTGCGTGTTTGCGGCATTTGAATCCGAATTGGCAGCCCGTTCGGCCTGTTCGGATTTGAGTGCTCAGTGGCGGGGATTTGTTGCTCAAGGTGTGAATCTGTCACCCCTGAGAAGTTGTCTGGATTCGTTTGTGGCCCCAGCTTAATGTGACAGCGTGATTGAGACGCCCGGCAAGTAAGAATATTGGCCCTTGGTGTAATGGTAACACTACAGGTTTTGATCCTGTCATTGGAGGTTCGAGTCCTCCAGGGCCAGCCATATTTTAAGGTTGCTGCATTTTGCAGGGCCTGTTGACGTTTTCAATCCGGACGGGGGAAGCCGTGGCTGACAGCATGATGGTATTTGCGGGGAATTCAAACTCGCAACTGGCCCAGGATATCGTGGCGCGCCTGAATATGCCCCTGGGCAAGGCGCTGGTGGGCAAGTTCAGCGACGGCGAAGTGATGGCCGAGGTGATGGAAAATGTTCGCGGCCGTGACGTATTTATCGTCCAGCCGACCTGCGAGCCGACCAATGACAACCTGATGGAGCTGATGGTCATGGTGGACGCCATGCGTCGTTCATCGGCCGCCAGGGTGACGGCGGTGATCCCCTATTTTGGTTATGCCCGCCAGGATCGGCGGCCGCGTTCGGCGCGCGTGCCAATTACCGCCAAACTGGTGGCGGACATGATCGGCGTGGCTGGAACGGATCGGGTGCTGACCGTGGATCTGCATGCCGATCAGATACAGGGGTTCTTCGATATCCCGGTGGACAATGTATATGCATCACCGATATTGCTGGGGGATATCTGGCGACAGAAATATTCCGATTTAATGGTCGTCTCGCCGGATGTGGGCGGCGTGGTGCGTGCCCGGGCATTGGCAAAACGTCTGGACGACGCGGATCTGGCCATTATCGATAAACGCCGACCACGGCCCAACGAGGCCAAGGTGATGAATATCATCGGTGACGTAGAAGGCCGCACCTGTGTGATTGTGGATGACCTGGTGGATACCGCCGGCACCCTGTGTCAGGCGGCCGGCGCATTGAAAGAACACGGTGCATCATGTGTCGTGGCTTATTGCACCCATCCGGTTTTGTCGGGGCCGGCGGTGGATAATATCAATGCCTCAAAACTGGATGAGCTGGTGGTGACCGACACGATCCCGCTGTCGCCGGCTGCGCGCGACTGCGAACGCATCCGCCAGTTGAGTATTGCTGAATTGCTGGCGGAAACCATGCGCCGCATCAGCAGTGAAGAATCAGTCAGTTCCCTGTTTGTCGATTAATTTCGAACAGGGCGCTATCTGAACTGACCGTTATTCGGTCAGTGTCGAGCCTGGCTTTGGTCGCGGAGCCGGGCATGTCATTTCGCATGTTGCGAGATGACGTTTGTTTATTTAACTGGAGATACGCCAATGAGCGATAATTTTGTTCTCGAAGCAGAACCACGTACGGATCTGGGGAAAGGTGCGAGCCGCCGCCTGCGCCGTACGGGTATGGTGCCTGCTGTCATCTATGGTGCAGGAAAAGATCCTGTTTCCATTTCCCTGAAGCATAACGAGCTCTGGCATTCGCTGGAAAACGAAGCTTTTTATTCGCATATTCTTACTGTCAAGCTGGGCAAGAAGGAAGAGCAGGCGATTCTCAAGGATCTGCAACGTCACCCCAGCAAACCGGTGCTCATGCACATGGATCTGCAGCGCGTCAGCGCGAATGAGAAAATCCGCGTGCATGCACCACTGCACTTCATGAACGAAGAGACTGCGCCGGGTGTGAAAGCAGGTGGACTGGTTAGCCACAGCCAGACTGAAATTGAAATCACCTGTTTGCCAAAAGATCTGCCCGAGTACATCGAAGTGGATCTGGGCGCGCTGGAGCTGGATGCGTCTATCCACCTTTCCGAAATTTCCCTGCCGGCCGGTGTCGAAGCCGTTGAACTGACGCATGGCGAAGGCCATGATCCGTCGATTGTCAGCATCCACATGGCGCGCGGCGCGAAGGATACCGATGTTGAGGAAGGTGAAGCAGCGGAAGGTGAAGCAACAGAAGGCGGCGAAGAGTAGATTTCTTTTCCTAACGGAGACCGGCGTTGTCTGCGCGTGTACATATGATTGTCGGGCTGGGAAATCCCGGCCCGGAGTATGAACATACGCGGCATAACGCCGGTTTCTGGTTTCTGGATGCCCTGAATCCGTCCCCGCCTTTTCGGGCGGAGAAAAAATTTTACGGTGAGATAGCCCGCCTGCATCTGGCCGGGCAGGATGTCTGGCTGCTGAAACCGGACACCTTCATGAATAACAGCGGCCAGGCGGTGCTGGCACTGGCCCAGTTTTACAAGATCGGAATAGAACATATTCTGGTCGTACATGACGATCTGGATCTGGCCCCGGGCATTGCCCGCCTCAAGCAGGGCGGTGGCCATGGCGGCCACAACGGCCTGCGCGATATTATCAGTCGCCTGGGCGGCAACGGTTTTCTACGCCTGCGTCTGGGCATCGGCCATCCCGGTGACAAACACAAGGTGCATGGCCATGTGCTGAAAAAAACCTCTGTCGATGACAAAATCGAAATCGAGCGTGCGATTGAGCGTGCGTTGGCGGTCTTGCCGTTGGTGGTGGACGGTGAACTGCAGAAGGCGATGAACAGGTTGCATTCGCAACAGGGACGAGTGACGAGGGACGAGTGACGAGGAAAACCGGTTTGTCTCGTCTTTCGATACTCGTGATGTGTTTGTCAATTTTGTTTGTAATAGTAGAAAATATTCAGAAAATAATTTTTAGTGGAAAGAGGCGGGATGTTTCCCATCCTCGTCCCTCGCCACTCGTCACTCGGAACTGTAATTATAATGGGATTTAAATGCGGTATCGTAGGCCTGCCCAACGTGGGTAAGTCCACTCTTTTCAACGCCCTGACTCGGGCCGGGATTCAGGCGGAGAATTACCCGTTTTGCACCATCGAGCCGAACGTGGGCATTGTGCCCATGCCTGATTCGCGTCTGGATGCACTGGCTGAAATTGTTAAGCCTGAGCGAGTGTTGCCGACGACCATGGAGTTTGTCGATATCGCCGGGCTGGTAGCGGGCGCCTCAAAGGGTGAGGGGTTGGGCAACCAGTTTCTGGCTAATATCCGCGAGACCGATGCGATTGCCCAGGTGGTGCGCTGTTTCGAGGATGATGATGTGGTGCATGTGGCCGGTAAAATCAGCCCGCTGGATGATATCGATGTCATTAATACCGAACTGGCGCTGGCGGACATGGATTCAGTCGACAAGGCGATAGTTAAAACCACCAAAATGACCCGCTCCGGCGACAAGGATGCGCTGGCGAGACTGGCGGTGCTGGAGTCGGTGAAGGCGCATCTGGATCAGGGCGAGCCGGTGCGTACGCTGGGACTGGATGCCGACCAGATGGCACATATTCGCGATCTGTTTCTGCTCACCGCCAAGCCGACCATGTATATTGCCAATGTGGCCGAAGACGGCTTTGAAAATAATCCCCTGCTGGATACGGTGGTCAAATTTGCCGAAGCTGAGGGTGCGCCGGTGGTGCCGGTTTGCGCCGCGATTGAAGCCGAGATGGTGGAGCTGGACGAGGACGATCTGAACGAGTTTCTGGATGAAATGGGGCTGGATGAACCGGGTCTGAATCGCGTCATTCGCGCCGGTTACAGTCTGCTGGGCCTGCAAACCTATTTTACTGCCGGGGTGAAGGAAGTCCGCGCATGGACCGTGAAAATCGGCGCGACGGCGCCCGAGGCGGCCGGCGTCATTCATACTGATTTCCAGAAAGGTTTTATCCGCGCCGAGGTGATGAGTTACGACGACTTCATTCACTATCAGGGCGAGGCCGGCGCCAGAGAGGCCGGCAAGTTACGTCTGGAAGGCAAGGATTACATCGTCCAGGATGGCGATGTCATGCATTTCCGGTTCAATGTTTAAACTCGGTCTTACCTCTGTAAGTTATTATTTTATATGTATTTCACAGGGAAACCCTGACTAATTTTGCGATGCCATTCCGGCTCAGGTCGGAATCTGCTAAATCCTTGATAGGTAACACATGGATGCCGGATCTCCGCTTCGCTACGTTCGGAATGACGAATTAATCAGAATTCCCTGGATTGTTTTATTCCCGCCTTTAGATGCTGTTGCCGGCGACATCTGCTTAAAATTTCCTCATTATTTTTCATGCTTTGCCGATAAGGTTAAAACCCGCGCTACTGGCGTGGGCTAAGGCTCAATGACAAATTATAAAGGTATGGGTAGTCGTTTATGTCGCAGTTATCTGAGGTTGCTGACAATCCTTTTCCGCAATGCGCCGGAATCTATTTTTCACTTGATAGCGATGGTCACCTGTTGCAATGGAATCCTGAATTTGAACAGGTAAGCGGCCTGGTTTCATCGGATCTGTCCGGCAGAAAACTGCTGGATGTGATCGTTGCCGGGGACCGGCTCATTGTTGAGCAGGCGCTGCATGACACCCTGCGCCGGGGCGTGAATGAGTTCCGTGCCCGAATACGTACTTCGGAAGGTTCTGTCGAGTACCTGTTCAAGCTGTTGGCGAATATCGAGGGAAAGGGCAATCAGCGCTCGATTGCCGGCGTAGCCCAGCGGCGGCCTGAACAGCAGATACACTGGGACGATCTGGATGCTGTCAACACCCGCCTGCGTGAGCAACAGAGCGCGTTGTTGCAACTTTCTCATAGCCGTTTCAACGACTCAGATCATCTGCAGGAATTGCTGGCCTACACGACAGAAATTGTTGCCCGCACCCTGCGGGTTGAGCAGGTAAGCATCTGGCTGTTTGATGAGGCGCGGGAAAAAATTGAATGTCAGGATTTGTTCCTGCGTAGCCAACGCGATCATATTCATGCTCCGGTACTGCACGCTGCGGATTTCCCTGACTATTTTAGAGCCATCGAGGACGATCGCTGTCTCGCTGCAGATAACGCCATGCATGATCCCGCTACTGCAGAGTTCGCACAAAGGTATCTGAAGACACCTGGAATTGGCGCCATGCTGGACGCGCCGTTACGTATTGCCGGGCAGGTTGAAGGCGTGCTTTGCTGTGAACATGTTGGTGGGCCGCGGCACTGGCGGCAGGATGAAGAAAATTTTGCCGCCTCGGTGGCTGATCACCTGGCGTTGAGTATCGAGATACACCAGCATCGCCAGTCCCGGGAGGCGTTATCGCGCGCCCTGAATGAATGGGATTCCGCCATGGATGCGGTAGAGGATATTATCTTTATGGTGGATATGGATGATCAGTTGATTCGTGCTAACCATAATTTTTTCCAGGCGACAGGTTTGCAGCAGGACGATGTCTGTGGCCAGAATATTGCCCGCTTCCTGCATCCCCAGAGCTGGGTTCAGGCCGGGGAATCCGAAGTCTCAGGACTCAGTCACCGTGACGTTACGCTCTATATGGAGAGGGATGATCCCTATAATTTTACGGGTCACCCGGTAGAGCTGATTGTGCGAATCGTCAGAAACCGGGATGGTGAGCCTTATGCATTGCTTAACTGTCTGCGTGATCTGAGTCAGGTACGCGCCGCAGAAGAAACCTATCATGATCTGCATGAATATATCGATACCCTGATGGAATCGACCGATGAAGGCATCATTGGTGTAGACCGAGATTTGTGCTGCACCTTTGTCAATCAGGCGGCCATGGATATGCTGGGCTTTAGCGCCAGTGAAATGCAGGGACAGGATATTCACGTGCTGATTCAGCATTCCAGCGAAGACGGCAATCGGCTGCAGAAAAAGGACAGCAAGATTGCGCGTAGCATCAATGAAGAACGGGGTTTTCGGGTCGCGAACGCGGTATTGTGGACAAAATTGAATCGCTGTATTAATGTGCGCTATTCCTCTAACCCGACTTATGAGCATGGTGAGATCAGCGGCGCCGTGCTGGTATTCAGAAATATGTCAGAGTCCATGGCGATGGCGTCGCAGATGGATTATCTGGCCAGCCACGACGCGCTCACCGGGCTGCACAACCGCTATGAATTTGATCAACAGCTGAAGAAAGCCCTGAAAAGCGCAAAGCTAAAAAATGAACGCCACGTCCTGTTTTATATGGATCTGGATCAGTTCAAGGTTGTTAACGATACTAGTGGGCATCTTGCCGGAGATGAACTTCTGAAACAGCTAAGCCGGGTTTTGCAGAAGGAAGTGCGCAATGGCGATACGCTGGCGCGGCTGGGTGGAGATGAATTTGGTGTACTGCTAAAGAATTGCGATCTGAATCAGGCCTGTCAGATAGCGAAAAAACTGCAGCGCGCCGTGCGTAATTTCCGCTTTCACATGGAAGACAAGACCTTCTCCATCGGCGTCAGTATCGGTATTGTTGAAATTGCAGCTTACAGCCAGTCTAATTCCGATGTTCTAAGCCTTGCGGACAGCGCCTGTTTCCTGGCCAAGGAAGATGGTCGCAACCGAATTCATATCTATCATCAGAATGACGAAGACCTGGCGCGCCAGCATGGGGAAATGCAGTGGGTTTCCCGTATCCAGAAAGCCATGGAACAGGACCTGCTGGAAATATACTGCCAACGCATCGTACCAGTGGGTCGTTCCGCTGACGGTGTTGGCCATGTCGAGGTGCTGGTGCGAATGATCGGTGAAAATGGCGAGACCATTTCCCCCGCTGCATTTATTCCGGCGGCCGAGCGTTACAACCTGATGTCTGAGCTGGATCGTTGGGTCGTCAATCATACCTTTGCCTGGTTGAGTAATAATCGTGGGAAAATGGCACAGCTGATCACGACCATCAATATTTCCGGCCAGTCCCTGGGCGATGAGTGCTTTCTGGATTATCTGGTTGGCATGCTGTCTAATTATAATATTGCACCGAATTCCATATGCTTTGAAATTACCGAAACCGCAGCGGTGGGCAATCTCAGCAGTGCGGTTAATTTTATCAAGGATCTAAAATTGCTGGGCTGCAAGTTTGCCCTGGATGATTTTGGCAGCGGCATGTCCTCCTTCACCTATCTGAAGAACCTGCCTGTGGATTACCTGAAAATCGATGGTTCGCTGGTCAAGGATATTGCCACCGATGTCGTCAACTTTAGCATGGTCGAGGCGATTAACCGGGTAGGCCGGGTGATGGGGCTGCAGACGATTGCCGAGTTTGTGGAGAACCAGGCCATCCTGGATAATCTGGAACAGATCGGCGTTGATTATGCCCAGGGGTTTGGTATTGCCCGACCTGTGTCGTCAAAACATTTTCAGCCCTGAGCGCGGTATATTGACATCCCTGCCCAAAATGTCGACAATGCGCGCCCGGTGACAGATTGGAAAGATATTTTTTGTCACCTTCTTTCTATGGCGAGGTAGCTCAGCTGGTTAGAGCGCAGCACTCATAATGCTGAGGTCGGGAGTTCAAGTCTCCCTCTCGCTACCACTTTCCTTTTATTTTTCAGATACCTGAGAGGCCGGGAATATTGGCGGAGGATTCGATTCTATCCTCTTTGCCCGTGTCTCTGGCCAGGTAGCGTTTCAGTGCGTCGGCGGCTTCGCTCCGGTTGCGGAAGGGGCCGAGATTCTGGCCTTCCCGACAGGCAAAATACCAGTCGGTATCAATATTGAAAAAGCGGCCCGAACGAAAGGGAACTGCGCCATTTTCCCCTTTTCTATGCATAATCATTAGATGTCTCCGGCTATGAGTAAATCCGGCTGGTTCAGGTAACCTTGCTTATAAATTGTATAATCTTCCTTAGCTTTTGATTTTGCTGAATATTCCAGCCTCTATACTTTTTATATAGAAGGTTTTACTGAAAAGGTCAAAAAATAAGCAGCTTAAAGCCTGTTTTAGACCAGTAAAAGACCAAGGCCGCTGCCGATAAGCAGCAGGCTGATGGCGCGGCGGAAGGTGTCTACCTTAAGATTGGTGTGGATGTGACCACCGCTGTACAGGGCAAGCAGCATTATCGGCAGGGCGCTGAGCACCAGCATCAGGGTGTCGTGGGGATAAAACCCAGCGCTAGTGAATCCCACCAGACGCAGGCTGCCGTCGATCAGGAAAATACTGGCGATGGTGGCGCGAAAGGCGGCTTTGTCCACACCCTGTAGTTGCAGATAGATGACATAAAAGGGGCCACCGGTGCCGAACAGCGTGCCGATGAGGCCGCCAAAGCCGCCGGCAGGGATAGCCCAGTAGCGGCTGTGCTGAGCGCGTGGTGCCGGAGCGAACAGACTGTAGAAGGCGTAAGCGATGATGAACAGGCCCAGCGCCTGACGCAGCAGGGAAACGTCGATGGATTTGAGCAGGTAGAGGGCGCTGCCGACGCCTGTCAGGGTAAAGGGCAGCAGCGGCAGAATGAGTGGCCAGCGTATTGCGCGCCAGTGACGCAGGCCGTGGCTGGCGGAGGCGATGAAGTCCAGCAGTACGATCAGCGGTACAATGACCGTCAGCGGCAGGATGAAGGCCAGCAGGGGCACGGCGATGAGCGCCGAGCCGAAGCCGGTGATGCCGCGCACGATGTAGGCCAGTATGATAGCAGTGAGGGCGAACAGGATCTGGGGGATGGTGAGTATTTCCAGCATGAAAAATTTAGACGAATAACGGTGATTGAAAGGAGCCTGAATGGGCGCGCAGTCTAGCACTTTCCCCGAACGAATTCGCATTGCCGTGAGCGCCTGCCTGCTGGGTGAGCGGGTGCGTTACGACGGTGAGGAAAAACGTCATCCCCTGATAATAAAACTGGCGGATAAGTTCGTTTTACAGCCCTTTTGTCCGGAAGTGGCGATTGGCCTGGGTGTGCCGCGGGCGCCGGTGCAGCTGGTGGCGACATCAGCGGGTATCCGGGCGCGGGGCGTGACCAATCCCGAACATGACATTACAGACAGACTGCAGGCTTATGCGCAGCTGCAGTGTGAGGAATTGCAGGCCTGCGCCGGACTGATTTTCAAGTCCCGTTCGCCCAGTTGTGGTCTGGGCAGCACCCCCCTTTTTGATGAGCGGGATAAGCAAATGGGGCAAACCAACGGCCTGTTCGCCGCGGTGCTGCGGGATTGTTTGCCCGGCCTGCCGATGGTGGAGGAAAGCGCGCTGGCCACCGAGGCCGAGATTGCGGCCTTTGTGGAACGGGTGCTTAAGTAGCTGGTGGCTGGTGGCCAGGGGCGTAGGTTGATGAGATGGTCTCCTCCCCCCTTATAAACGGCGTCACAATGCGCCAAGATGGAAAGGTACAAACCACCATCAAAAAAGAGAGGAGAAGACCATGAGTAAGATTACGACAGTTGGGCTGGATTTGGCAAAA
>JASBTR010000008.1 GCA_030148325.1 Gammaproteobacteria bacterium | reverse complement strand
ATTTGCCAATGAACCCATTTTGACATCGGCAACCTCGGAATAAAACACGATGTTATTGACGTCGGCCTTGACGCCAAAGGTGGTGACATCATGCTTCTGGTTGTTCATTTGTGCCGGCGTTGCGTTTTCCATCAGGCCGGTGTAGCTCGAGAGCTGAAGCAGCACCTCATCATTCCAGTCGGCCCTAAGCGTCAGCCCCTGGGTTTTGCGCACATCGGCTGATTCCATCTTAACCTCACCGCCAAATAAGTCCGCGCTCAGGGTCCAGTCGCCGACGCTGTCGCTGAACAGCAGGCTGGCGCCGGAATAACCGTCACGCGTCACCTGCGGCCCGTTGGGCACTATCTGGGAATAAATCGATTTCGGCGCCTGCAACCAGGGATAGAGATAACCTACATCGACATATTCATTGACCAGCCCCACCGGGAACTTGATGTTGCCGGCGCGCACGGTAAAGGCATCGTTCACTTCAAGCCCCATAAAGCCCCAGTCAAGATGAAGGGCGAACCTGTCCTCGTGGGCGGCCGATATCTGGCTGTATAGCGTGACCCGGTCATTGATGTTTGCGGTGATATTGAAGCCAAACTGGGTGCCGGCAAAACTGCCGCGGTTGTCAATCCCGCCCTCGTTGGAGCCGCCGTGAATCGCGATGGCTTCATCCGTGACCTGATAAACAGCATTGGCAAAGCCGTTGAGTCTGACCTTGTGGGTCCAGTCCGCGGCCAGGGCGGCGCCTGTCGCAAAGGGAATCACAAGGGGCAGTATGACGGCCTGTTTGATAAGTGAGTGGTGCAGCTTGTTTGGTAACATGATTGTGCTCCTTACAAATAATGTTTTAGATTCAGCCTTGCTATTTTGGCAAGTGTGCCGCTGCCTTCCTGCGGACCTGGTTGAATCTATCGTCCAAACTTAGACTAACTTTAGAACAGGGAGCAGGGAGTATTGATGGGAAAAGAAAAAGGCAGAATTGCAATAAAAAGCCTTTATTTATAGTGTGGAATTGGATCTGGCGTATTTTACGCATCCAGTCACAATACAAATGCAGGGGTACAAAATCACAGAGTTTTTATAATGATATATGCGATATGGATTGCGCATGATAAAAATAATAATCTTTGAAATTTCCGCATTGTTTATGAAAGTAATGGATTCAGATAGCGCTTATTTTTTATTGAGGACATGTTCTTTTGAATTAATTCTAAACTGTTGATAAAGACAGCCGATAACAAAACCATGCTAAGGAAACTCTGATTGATTCCACCGTTCGTGGTGAGCCTGTCGAACCATGAACACCAGGCATAATAAAATCAGCACGTTAAAAACAACACCCTTCGACAAGCTCAGGGCGAACGGTGGAATTAATCAGAGTTTCCCTAATTCATTTACCCTGTTTTTTATGTGCAACCGGGTGATTTAACAACATTGATGTGAGTTATTTTACATGGGGCAAACAACATGAGCTGGTTGTCTGATCTATCCATACGCTACAAGATTCTTGCCATCGTTTTTATTGCGGTTGCCGGGCTGGCGGCCAATCTAATCTTTAATTATGCTGCAACCAGCAGCAACGCCAAACGTCTGCACAATGTGCAGGCGGTCTATTTCCCGACCCTGGAACGCATCGACGCCAGCCTGGTGCGGCTGGACAAGATCAAGGAAACCCTGAATGGGGCGGCGTCGGCGGGTGAGGTCGAGATGATCGAGGATGCCGATGCGCTGGCCGCAGCCATGCGTCAGGGCTTTGCAGAAGTTGCAGAGCTGGATAACGAGGTCGGCGGTGGTATTGTGTTGCTGCAAAAACAGTTTGATGATTATTACGGTGCTGCAAAACCGCTTACCAAGGGCATGATCGAGGGTACGCTGGCGGCGCAGCAGATCCAGCCGGCAGTGACGATAATGACCACAGCGCTGGGTGAGTTTAGCCGCAGCCTGAAAAATTTCCGTGAGGCCAGTTACCAGCGCTTTACGGACACTATCAATGACGCCAACGCATCATCCCAGTGGGCCCTGACCGTGGGGCTGATCATTGCACTGATCTGCGTTGGTCTCGTCGGCGCCAGTGGGCTGGTGATTAGCAATGTGCTACAGAAAAATATCAATCAGGTCGTCCAGAATCTGATTGAGATCGCACAAGGGGAGGCCGATTTGACGACGCGCATGGAGCAGCAGGGCAAGGATGAAATTGGCCAACTGGTGGGCGCCTTTAACGCCTTTATTGAAAAATTGCAGAAACTCATTAGCAATGTCTCCGGTTCCACTATACAACTGACGGCGGCGGCCGAGGAAATGTCGCTGGTATCGGGTGAAAGCAATGAAAGTGTTACCCGTCAGATGGCGGAAACCGAGCAGGTGGCTGCGGCGATGAATGAAATGACCGCCACGGTCCAGGAAGTAGCGAGTCATGCGCAGGCGGCTGCCAATTCAGCCATAGAAGCTTCCAGCGCCTCAAACAATGGCCAGCAGGTTGTGGAGCAAACAGTCACGGCGATTAACAACCTGGCCGAGGAAGTGGAGCAGGCCGCAGGCGTGATTCAGAAACTGGAAAAAGATACAGAAAACATTGGCGGTGTGCTGGAAGTGATTCGGGGCATCTCCGAACAGACCAACCTGCTGGCATTGAATGCGGCGATTGAAGCAGCGCGTGCCGGAGAACAGGGACGAGGCTTTGCTGTAGTGGCCGATGAAGTGCGCACGCTGGCTGGACGTACCCGGGAATCCACCAAAGAAATCCAGGCCATGATCGAAAGCCTGCAAAGTGGGGCGGCACAGGCCGTGTCGGTGATGAGTGAAGGGCGGGGCAAGGCGCAGGTCAGTGTCGAGAAGGCGGCACTTGCCGGTGAATCATTGCGCGAGATTACCGGCGCGATCACAACCATCAGAGATATGAACACCCAAATTGCCAGTGCCTCTGAAGAACAGGGCAGTGTTGCCGAAGAGATCAACCGCAACATCAATACCATCAGCGAAATTGGTGCGCAAACTTCGCAGGGGGCGCAGCAAACGGCCACGGCCAGTCAGGAAATGTCACAGCTTGCCGCCGCATTACAGGCTGAGGTTGGGCAGTTCAAGGTATAGCGCCATCTAAATAAGTGTTCCAAATACCAGTACATTTTAGAAATTGCCGTTCGTCCTGAGCTTGTCGAAGGACAAATAGATTAAGCTCTCTATTCACCGCATTTCCACGCTCATGGTTCGACAAGCTCACCACGAACGTGGAAATTC
>JASBTR010000205.1 GCA_030148325.1 Gammaproteobacteria bacterium | reverse complement strand
AATTACCGTTCATCCTGAGCCTGTCGAAGGACAAGCAGATTAAACACTCTATTCACAGTATTTCCACGCTCATGGTTCGACAAGCTCACCACGAACGTGGAAATTCACAAGTGATCTGGTATTTGGAACAGCTATTTAGCTAGTACGATTACCTAAACGCTGTTGTGGATTTCCATGACTTCATTATCTTCTTTATCCGCGATGCGCACATCGTCATTACGTTGCGCCTCGATGCGTTCAAGATAGGTCTGTTCTACATCACCGGTAACATACTCGCCGTTGAATACGGCGGTGTCGAACCGTTTGATGCCTTTAGCCTTCTTGCGCACGGCTTTGACCAGATCAGCCAGATCCTGATAGATCAGCCAGTCGGCGCCGATGACCGCGGCAATTTCATCCTCATTTCGGCCATGGCCGATCAACTCATGCGCTGCGGGCATGTCAATGCCATACACATTGGGATAGCGCACCGGCGGTGCAGCGGAGGCAAAATAGACTTTTTTCGCACCGGAGTCACGCGCCATCTGGATGATCTGTTTTGAAGTCGTGCCACGAACAATGGAATCATCCACCAGCAACACGTTTTTGCCACGAAATTCAAGCTCAATAGGGTTGAGCTTCTGGCGCACGGATTTCTTGCGCTGGGTCTGTCCCGGCATGATAAAGGTTCGTCCAATATAACGATTCTTGATAAAACCTTCACTGTAGTTTACACCCAGCGCATAGGACAATTGCAGCGCCGCAGTGCGGCTGGTATCAGGGATGGGCAGTACTACATCAATATCATGATCCGGTTTCAGGCGTTTTATTTTCGCCGCCAGGTAGTCCCCCATGCGCATGCGCGCCTTGTAAACCGAGATACCATCGATCATGGAATCCGGTCTGGCGAAATAAACATGTTCAAAGATACAGGGCGTTAGTTCCGGGTTTTCTGCACACTGTTGCGCATGCAGCTCACCGTCCATATCTATAAATACAGCCTCACCGGGCGCCACGTCGCGCAGCAATTCATAGCCCAGCACGCCCAGCGCCACACTTTCCGAGGCCACGGCATGCTCCTTGCCGTTTCCTGAATCGCGCACGCCGATGGCCAGCGGTCGGATCCCATGTGGATCGCGAAACGCCAGAATTCCCCGCCCGGCAATCAACGTAACGACGGCATAGGCTCCGCGGCAACGTTTATGCACTGCAGCCACTGCTTTAAAGGCATCTTCAGCATGTAACTGCAACTGACTGGTCGTATCCAGTTCATGCGCGAGTACATTCAGCAGAATTTCTGAATCCGAGTCGGTATTGATATGACGGCGATCCTGCACAAACAGTTCACGCTTGAGTTTTTCGGCATTGGTCAGGTTGCCGTTGTGCGCGAGTGCAATGCCGAAAGGTGAATTAACATAGAAGGGCTGGGCTTCGGCCGAGGTGAAACAGCCCGCGGTTGGATAACGTACATGGCCGATACCAATATTGCCCTTGAGACGCAACATGTGGCGAGTACGGAAAACATCGCGCACCAGACCGTTGTCCTTGCGCATATACATGCGATCCTGATCACAGGTAATAATACCCGCGGCATCCTGACCCCGATGCTGGAGCATGGTCAGGCCATCATACAGGGCCTGGTTAACCGGGGTTTTAGCGACAATACCGATGATCCCGCACATAATCGTTTCCTCAGGTTAAAATCAATAACTGCTAAAAGTGAAAATTGCCTGCCACATTGTCTGGCAAAAAATCCCGCATCAATACAGCAATGGCCTGAAAGCGGAACAGCAAAGCTGATTCCTGCCACATGGGTTCTTTGGGAAGCGCCGTTAGCCCGGATAACAGCACCAGCACCGATACCAGCAGCACGCCACGCAGGAAACCAAAAATAACCCCAAGCAGGCGATCCGTTCCGCTCAGGCCGGTGCGCTGCACCAGTCGCACGGCAAAAAAGTTTACTACCGTGGAAACGATAAGTGACATCACAAACAGGGCGACAAAAGCAGTAATAAGGCGAAAAGAGGAATTTTCAATGCTTGAAACCAACATTTCTGACAATCCGCCGGAAAAAGTCAGCGAAACCCAGAACGAGAATACCCAGCCTGCCAGCGACAGAGCTTCTCTGACAAACCCCCGAATGAGGCTGATAAAAGAGGAGATTAACAACACTCCGAGAACTGCATAATCAATGCCAATCATTTCTATCTCTTGTCTCAAAACAGGTGCTTGACGGCACCCTTATCATTTATGGGTGCTTTACCACCAGTCCTTTCATGTTCTGCCGCACCTTAAGACGGTCACGCACCTGCTCCGCACTGGCGCGGCTGACATAAGGCCCCAGCCTGACTCGGTAGACCAGTTGCGTGTCGCTTTGCAGGCCTTCAATAAAGGCTTTATATTTCTGTTTACGCAGTTTGTTGCGCAACTTGAGCGCATTGCTTTTCTGCTTGAAACTGCCAACCTGTACGGCCCATGCATGGGTGACTGGCGCCGCCGACGCGGTTTTCTTTTTGGCCATAGTTGACGCTAGTGGCTGTTCTGTCCGCTCGTGAGATTCTTTAGCCAGTCTGGCTTTGCCGGGTTTTTCTTTACTGGCCGGAGCCGACTTTTTCACGCGCGGGGACAACGGCGCAGAATGTTCATCGACGGGAATGCGGAGGTCATTTTCTGCTGTGCGATGCCGATCAGAAACCTCGCCTGAATTATCTGTGGAAAATTCAAGCTGGCGAATGTTTTCAATCTCTGCCGGTTTGGCCGGAATACTGCTGCCATTGACAATAAATTCTTCTTCCCGCTCGCCATCCAGAAGCATGGGAATAAAAATTACGCCCAGCGCCACCAGCATAATCGCGCCCACCAGACGCTGTTTTAGTCGAGATTGCTGTTCCACCTGATTCTTTGGCCCCCGGCCGGTGCTCGTTGTCCTGCTGCAATCAGCTATTATATTCGCTGCCCATGTTCCTGCGCTACCACCATGGCCTCGGAAACGGTATAAAAAGAACCAAATACCACAATCCGATCACCGGCTTCTGTCGCCTTTTCAATCGCAGTCCAGGCATCGGCAACCGAAGCATGAACACTAACCGGAGCCTGCCCCTGTGAACTGATGATTTTCTTCAGTTTCTCCGGGTTTTCACTGCGAGGACTGGCCACCGGCGCCAGATGCCAGTCATTTATCTGCAAATGAATATGCGCTAACGCCGCGGCCACGTCCTTGTCCGCCAGCATCCCCAGCAGGGCAATCGTGCGGCCATCATGTTCAGCTTCCGCCAGCATCTGCGCCAGTTGCCGGATGCTGTCCGGGTTGTGCGCGACATCATAGATCCAGCTTACCCCGCTCAGTGACTGAGCCGGTACTGATTGAAAGCGTCCCGGCAGACGCGCATCCAGCAGACCGCTACGCGTTGCTGCCCGTGATACGGGTAAACGCGACTGCATCAGCGCCAGTGCCATCAGCACTCCGGCGGCATTGCGGTACTGGTGTGCACCCCGCAGGCTCGGGTGCGGTAATTCCTGCGCCTGCCCTGTGCGCTCGCACCAGCGCCAGCCCTGTGATGTGAGTTCAAAATCAAATTCATACCCCAGCCGGTAAAGCGGGCAATCCAGTTCCCGGGCCTGCTTTAGCACAGATTGTGGCAAATTCGGATCGCTGCAAACCACTGGTTTCCCTGAACGCAGAATACCGGCCTTCTCAAAACCAATGGCCTCGCGATTATCCCCCAGCCAGACGGTATGATCGAGACTGATCGCCGTTAGCAGCGCCAGATCGGCATCAATGATATTCACCGCATCCAGTCGTCCACCCAGCCCGACCTCCAGTAATACCACGTCCGTCTGCCGGCGCATAAAAATATCCAGCGCCGCCAGGGTGCCAAACTCGAAATAAGTTAGAGATATATCCGCGCGCGCAGCATCGATACGCTCAAATGCGGCGACAATCTCCGCATCTGATACCTCCACACCGTTGCAACGAATGCGTTCGTTATAGCGTAATAGATGCGGCGAACTGTAGGCGCTGGTCGTGTAGCCATCTGCCAGATAAATCGACTCCAGCATACGCAGACTGGAACCTTTGCCATTAGTGCCGGCAATGGTAATAACGGGAGAGGAAAAAGTTTTTGAGTGCAGACGCTGAAAAACAGCCGCTACCCGCTCCAGCCCCAGTTCGATCTCTCTGGGATGCAGGCTTTCCTGCCAGCGGAGCCAGTCATGCAGACTGTCAAATCGGGCGGACATCACCGGGGTAAAGTATCATCATGGTGCTGGGATATGGGGATTGAGTCCTCGCGGAAATTTACCCATCAGGCAGCTGACTGCTGTGTGAGAATAGAAAGCAGGCTGGCGATTTTATCGCGCATGTCACGGCGATCCACAATCATATCAATCGCACCATGCTCAAGCAGGAATTCGCTGCGCTGAAAACCTTCCGGCAGGGTTTCTCGCACGGTCTGCTCAATTACCCGCGGACCGGCAAAACCGATCAGGGCATCAGGTTCAGCAATATTGATATCGCCCAGCATGGCCAGGCTGGCGGACACGCCGCCCATAGTAGGATCGGTCATCACTGAAATATACGGGATACCGCGTTTATTCAACCGCCCGATCACGGCACTGGTCTTGGCCATTTGCATCAGGGAAAACAGGGCTTCCTGCATGCGAGCACCGCCGCTGGCGGAAAAACACAGCAGCGGAATATTCTGTTCCATACAGACATTAGCGGCGCGAACAAAACGTTCACCGACCACCGAGCCCATGGAACCGCCCATGAATTTGAATTCGAAGGCCATTGCCACCAATGGCACCCCCTTGACCTTACCCTTGATGGCCACCAGGGCATCATTTTCATCGGTGCTTTTCTGTGCCTGTGTAATTCGATCTTTATACTTTTTGAGATCCCGGAACCTGAGCTCATCAACCGGTTTGAGGTTGGCGCCGATTTCCTCGCGCTCGTCTTCATCCAGAAACCTGTCCAGACGGAAGCGGGCGCTAATGCGCATATGGTGATCGCACTTGGGACAAACACTATAGTTGCGTTCCATTTCCGCGCGATAAAGCACAGCGCTACAGGCGTTACACTTCGCCCATAGTCCTTCCGGCACATTCTTTTTAGTGCCGCCTTCAGTGCGAATCCGTGAGGGTAATAATTTGCTGAACCAGTTCATTTAAGAAACCTTGTTGCAGGAGCATCAAGCTAACGCCTATCCATAATAATGGATAATTAACGCGGAGGCGCCAGGACGCAGAGATTGTATGATTTTGATTGTTGATAATTTACTATGACCATAACCGATAACAGCTCAGCATCTATCCATCGCCGCGCGCATTTCAGCCAGCAGGCCGGCAACCGAGCTATTGATATTATCGGCAGAATCCGCATTTTCTTCTATCTTACGCACCAGCGCGCTGCCAACCACCACCGCATCCGCAACATGGGCAATGCTGGCGGCAGACTCTGCATCCTTGATGCCAAACCCCACACCGACAGGCAGCGCCGTCTGCGCCCGAATTTTTGCGACCTGTTCAGTGACGCCAGAAACATCCAGGTGACCGGCGCCGGTAACCCCCTTCAGGGAAACATAATAGATAAAACCACGACCGGAGGCCGTGATCGCCTTGATGCGCGCTTCATCGGTGGTCGGCGCCACCAGGAAAATCATGTCCAGCTCGTGCGCATACAGTGCCGATAACAAATCATCCGCTTCCTCGGGCGGCATGTCCACCAGCAGCACAGCGTCAACACCCGCCGCCTGAGCCTCACGCGCAAAGTCAGTATAACCTTTGACTTCCACCGGGTTCAGGTACCCCATCAGCACTACCGGTGTATCCGTATCGGTCTTACGAAACGTTCGTACCATCTCCAGCACATCGTCCAGCGATACTTCATATTCCAGCGCCCGCTCCATCGCCCGCTGAATTACCGGCCCTTCAGCCATGGGATCGGAAAATGGCACGCCTAACTCAATAATGTTGGCCCCGGCTGCCACCATGGCATGCATCAGGGGTACGGTCACACTTGGGTCGGGATCACCAGCCGTCACATAGGGAATAAGGGCTTTGGCGCCGGCATTGCGCAATTCTTCAAAACAGGGTCCCAGTCGACTCACAGGCTGATCCCCTCATGCTCGGCAACGGTATGAATATCCTTGTCGCCCCGCCCGGACAGGTTAACGATGATAATTTGATCTTTTTTCATCGTCGGCGCCAGTTTTGTCGCATAGGCCAGCGCATGACTGGATTCCAGCGCGGGGATAATACCCTCGATGCGGGTTAGATCATGAAAGCCCTGCAGGGCTTCATTGTCATCGATTGCCACATACTTCGCCCGGCCACTGTCCTTCAACCAGGCGTGTTCCGGCCCCACTCCGGGATAATCCAGACCGGCGGAAATCGAATGTGTATGGATAATCTGGCCGTGTTCATCTTCCATTAAATACGTGCGATTACCGTGTAACACACCCGGCTGGCCGGCACACAGGGGGGCAGCATGATGGCCACTCTCCAGCCCATCGCCAGCGGCTTCTACACCGTAGATAGCCACCTCGTTATCATCAATAAAGGGATAAAACAGACCAATCGCATTGGAACCGCCACCGACACAGGCCACCAGTGCATCAGGTAGTCGACCTTCCTGTTCCATAATCTGGCTGCGGGCTTCGCGTCCGATAATGGTCTGGAAATCACGAACCATCGCCGGATAGGGATGAGGCCCGGCGACCGTACCGATAATATAAAAGGTATTGTCGATATTGGTAACCCAGTCGCGCATGGCTTCGTTAAGCGCATCCTTCAGGGTGCGAGAACCAGACTCGACCGGCACCACCGTGGCGCCCAGTAGCTTCATCCGGAATACGTTCATGGCCTGGCGCTGGATATCCTCCGCCCCCATGTACACCACGCATTCAAGCCCCAGGCGGGCAGCAACGGTAGCGCTGGCAACACCGTGCTGACCAGCGCCGGTCTCGGCAATAATGCGCGTCTTACCCATACGTTTGGCCAGTAACGCCTGACCGACCGTATTATTAACCTTATGCGCACCCGTATGATTCAGATCTTCCCGTTTCAGGTAAATACGCGCACCGCCCAGTTGCTCGCTCCAGCGTTCGGCAAAATACAGCGGGCTGGGACGCCCCACATATTGCTGCAGTTCATAGTCCAGCTCGGCAAGAAAATCGGGATCCTGCAGGTATTTTTCGTAGGCTTCACGTAACTCCCGCAAAGGCCCCATCAGGGTTTCGGCCACGAACATGCCACCATAATCACCAAAATGACCACGATCATCCGGCATATGGTATGAACCCGCCTTATTTTTCACTGCTTGCAAAACTGCCTACCTCGTTGATAAATGCTGCCATCTTCTGCTGATCCTTGATGCCCTTTGCTGCCTCTACCCCACCACTGACATCCACGGCATAGGGGCGTACGGCCTGTATTGCAGTGTGAACATTAGCCGGATCCAGTCCCCCGGCCAGAATCAGTGGCTGCGCCAGTGCAGGAATGCGTGTCCAGTCAAAAGTCTGGCCGGTTCCCCCCGGCACACCCTGCTGATAACTATCCAGCAGGATACCGGCTGCTGTCTGATACTGCTGTGCCTGCTCCTCAATATCTACGCCGTCTTTCATGCGCAGGGCCTTGATATAGGGTCGAGCATAACGGCAACAGTCTGCTTCGGGTTCATCACCGTGGAACTGTAACAAGTCCAGCGGCACCTGGCTGAGCAAAGTACGGATCGCAGCCTCCGTCTCATTTACGAACAGACCCACCGTGGTAACAAAAGGTGGCAACGAGGCGATGATCGTTCGCGCCCGTTCGGCCGTCACTGCACGCGGACTCGGTGGATAGAAAACCAGCCCCAGCGCATCGGCGCCCAGCCGCACTGCCGTCAGCGCATCTTCAAGCCGGGTAAGTCCGCATATTTTGACTCGTATCCGCAATGGAATTGCGCCTGTCACAAAAGCCGGGAGCTTAACAGTTCATGGCAAAAAGTGAAAGCCGAAGAAAATAGAAAGGAGTGGATTCTTTTTGTTTTACAGGAACTTAATAAAGAAACCCGCCATGAGGGCGGGCTTCAACCAGGAAGAGATTTAAATGGCTTTCGCTAGGGTCTGTTGATCTTTCAGATGTTAGGCTGATTTTGAGGAAATTTTAGTCCTGACAAGGCATTTTTTTACGTATCAATGCACTCCATTGATACGTAAAAAATAACGCAGGCAGGGCTAAAATTAGCCAAAATCAGACAATAGATGAAAGATCAACAGACCCTAAGCTGCTTTCTTTCTTCTGGTAATGCCGGCCAGACCAAGCAGGCCGGAACCAAACAACCAGACAGCTGCGGGTACAGGAACGACCTGAACCTGACCAAGCTTGGCTGAAATGGTGTCAGCAGTGAAGACAGTACCAAATGGAATGATCAGGCCTGCTGTACCATCGTATGTTGCACCAGCGAATCCACCTTCGATCCTGCCCGTGCTGAGTCCAGACACCAGACTCCCACCCAGATAGTCCAGGTCGGCGAAAAACTGGCCTTGCCCCGAACCCAGATAATAAACCGTCAAGTTGGAAAAGGAAGCAGAAAGACTACTGCCGCTATCTACATTAATGGTCCCCGCGCCATTTGTGTCCGATTCAAGCAGGAAAGTTTGATCTGGAATGTCAATGAAAGAACCACGTGCATCAATAATTCCAAACGCCGTTGCATCAATAGTAAAAGATGTCGCAGTACTCGTAATGCCTGTATCGCCGCTTAAAACCTGTATGTCCAGCGCAGGATACGTCACCGCGGCGTTTGCCCCCGAAACCATTCCCATTAGTCCGACAACACAGATTAGAATCTTTGTTATAGTTTTATTAGTCCAGATTTTCATTATTATGCACTCCTCACACCTGCACTGAACACAGTATTATTATCATTATCCGGTTTATTTGAACAACCGGCTTAGCCTGCACGCAAGCCCCGACGCCTGTAAAACCCGGCAAACAAAAGCAGTGCCATTGCGTAAAGCACCATCATTCCCGGCTCAGGCACTGCTATTGCACGTGAATGTAATAAGCCATCCACTGATCCGGAGAAATTTTTGTTATACATTTCGCCGCTGAATATTGTGCTTAAATTTAGCGTCAGCGCAAAAAAGTCAGATGGATCAGAAAACGAGGTTTGTAATGATCCCGCTGTTGGTGTAAACCGCGCATTTAGCACCCCCCAATCAAGACCATTGGCGCCCAGCAATTCCAGTCCAGTCAGTTCACCCGCCAGCAAACTGCCACCCCCAATTTCCAGATCGTTGCCTGTGACTCCAGAGAATTCACCGACGGTCATGAAACTACTGCTATTCGCACCAAGTCCCGAAAATATCCCCCGCAGGGAAAAACTGCTGCCCACTGGCGCCGATATATCCGTCGAACCCGTCAATGCCCCAGTGATTTCAAGCTCACCGGAGCCAAAGTTATAATTTAACTCGCCATCAAAGTTGAGCATTGGATAGGCAGATGCCCCGGCTGCAAAAAAAACCATACCGAAAGCAACTATGATTTTCTTGATCTGGTTTGCCATTAACATTTTGGGTAATCTCCCTATAACACTACTTTAAAGATCCTTCGAATTTTAACTGGTCAGATGAGCAACTAACCATAGTCAATAGGTAGTAGAAAAACACCTTGGAATCAATTAAAAATGGGCAAAATTTGTGCCATATGATATTTTTATATCTAAAACAAGCGCTTAACAGAATAATTAAATTATGGGTTTTTCTTAATGTAAATATATCCGACAACTAAAAAGTATGACTTTGGTATTAGATTGATTCTTAAGAGATTGATTTCACTGGTGTGCAACTATTTTCAACGTCAGCGAACAGGAAAAATCTTTGTAAGATTTTTCGACAACCTGGTTAAAATTGCCAACACAAGAAAATCTAACCGGCGTTCCCTGATTTTCGAACTCACGTTTAGAATATTCTGGATAAAAAAAAACCCACCTGAGGGGCGGGTTTAAAGAGATAGTTACGATATGTCGTGGATGATAATGTCACAGTCATCTATAATTGAAATTGACCTGGATCAAAACGCCCAGAATTTCCATATTTTAAGTATTCACCCGTAAGACGGAAATAATATCGCCTCAGGCAAATCAAATTCGTCATCATAATCCACCCTGACCAGGTACAGCCCGGTTGCGGGCGCGGTCATTCCACCCCGGGTTCGATCGCGCAGTTCCAGCACCTCCTTTGCCCATTCGATCGGTTTCTCACCGGCCCCAATCGTCATCAATACGCCGGCGATGTTACGTACCATGTGGTGCAGGAAAGCATTGGCGCAAACATCCAGATAGACGAAGTCTCCGCTGCGGGAAACATCAAGGCTGTAGATGGTGCGTAAGGGAGATTTAGCCTGACAGGCCAGCGCTCGGTAGGAAGTAAAATCATGTTCCCCGATGAGATGCTGTGCTGCTGCCGCCATCCTCGCAGCCTCCAGGGGCCGATACTGCCATACAACTTTACCGGCAAGGTAAGCCGGGCGGATCGGACGATTGAGGATGATATATCGATAACAACGCCGGCGCGCCATAAACCGTGCATGAAAACTGTCGCTCACGGGTTTTGTCCAGATTAGACAAATACTGTCAGTCAAATACGTATTCGCACCACGCACCCAGGAATAATTACTACGCAGCGCCGTCGTATCAAAGTGAATCACCTGATTAGCCGCATGTACGCCTGTGTCTGTGCGGCCGGCGCAAATCACGCGGACAGGATGATCGGCAACTTTCGACAGGGCCTTTTCGACTTCAGCCTGTATGGTTTGAACACCATCCTGAATTTGCCAACCGCTGTAGGGGCACCCGTCATATTCAATACTTGCTGCAATTCTCATTTATTCAATCTCTGAAGGTTTGATTCCCGCCGCTTGCTGCGATGCGTCATTCCGGCAGCATTGCTTCGCTTTGCTCATGACGTACAAAAGAAATTTACCACAAGGACACGGAGGACACAGAGACAAACATTCAAAACCTCTGTGTTCTCTGTAACCTCTGTGGTGAAAATTAATCTCTGAGGGCCTGGAGATTATATCCAGTTTATTCTGCCTGCCAGTAAAAACAGAAAATATAATCCGAGAGGGAATCCCCATTGCCAGAACGCCGGCGGATTCAGACAGTCGAATGTATATTCCCTGCCTGTATCTTCTTTTGCACAGCCAAGCGCATACTGATAATAATACTGCAGGGAACCGGTTATTCTGTGATAGAAATTTTTTCCTGCCCCTGGCCTGTCCTCATCTGCCCTCTTGAGTCGCGGCATCTTCGCCAGTTTCCCAACAGCCTCCATTCCCATAGCCAGCCTCAGGACCATTTTTTCCCGTTCCAGGCCCAGGTAAGCCAACGGCGCTGCCAGCCAGTAAATTGCAGCAATCAACTGATTCTGTTCCAGGCTGGCAAGCAAATAACTCACCGCAAGTACAATCAGCACCAGAGAAAAAACTCTACCCAGGCCTGAAGCAACGCCCGGGGGAATGAAAGAAAAAACAGAAGACGAATTGCTTAACGGTGAGGCATCCGGGCTCATCCAGATGTAAAGAACCAGTATAGAAAGAAAAAACCAGCGCAGGCGCAACAGCATGGCAAACGCCCGCGGCAGGAAATCAATCGGTGAATAAAGATAAAGCAGGGAAAATAAGACCAGGCCTGAAAACAACTGTCCCGCGTTAGCGCGGGACAAGCAGGTCACAAAGACCAGAAAACAGATTATCCGGATAACCGGATGCATGGTCATGTAATCTGCTGAATCAGCTTCTGGGCATCCTGTTTCTGTTCATCATTGCCTTCATCCAGCACTTCATCCAGAATGCTGCGTGCGCCTTCAGGATCTCCCATATCAATATAGGCGCGCGCCAGATCAAGTTTAGTACCGACTTCATCTCCGCCGGCAGCAAGATCCAGATCACCCGCGTCAGAGGCATCTTCAACATCCAGCGACAGATCAACAGCGGTATCCTCATCCTCACCACCCATTGATTCATAACTCAAACTGTCGCCCAGATCGATTGCCAACGTTTCGTCATTCAACTCATCCGCAGCGATGTCCTGGGCTGAGCTATCAATATTATCTAGAGTCAGATCAACAGCTGAATCTCCGGCTTCTCCCATGGATGCCTCAGAATCATCCAGATTAATAACCATCGTCTGATCGGTTTCATCACTGGCGGCCACTTCGACTGTCTCACTCGAAGCTTCATCAACATCCAGTGAAAATTCAAGATCCGGCACTCGACCAGTATCATCACCTGATTCATCAAGACTCAAATCCAGCCCCGAGGCATCATCATCTACCCGCAGGTCCGTGGCTGTTTCATCATCAGTATCAAGCTCAAAATCCAGCTCACCGACATCCGTTGTCTGCGCAGATGTTTCCTCACCCGTGTCAAGGTTGAAATCAAGCCCGGTATCCGTTTCCTCCGGCATTTCCATTTCAGTGGTTGGCGGCTCAGGAGAGTCCGTAGTCGCTTCATCAGCAACGCCACTGTCCAGATCAAGATTAAAGTCCAGACCACTATCTTCGGCAGTAGCGGATTCATCCAGCACAAAATCTGATTCACCGGCTTCAGCTGTTTCCTCTCTTTCAGGCTCAGCCACTTCATCCAGATCCAGGTTGAAATCCAGCTCACTGGTTTGCTCTTTCTCCGGCGCCAGATCTTCGCTCTGGAAAACACCGGTTTCCAGACCAATATCCATCACCTGACTATCCGACAAATTGACGCCGGGATCCTCGGCAACCACTTGCTCACTTGCTACAGGCGCAACAACATCACCCGTAAACAATGGATTGTTCGGCGCCAGTTCCTTGCCCATGGAAAGTACTTTTTCCCACATCGGATCGGAATTAGCGTTTTCACCCAGGCTGGCGTAAAAATCTTCTGCAGTCGATTCAAAGGCAGTCTGATTTTTGGTTGCGTTATAGAGTTCCAGCAACTTAAGTTTCAGTTCCTTACGCGAAGGATCATTTTCCATTGCCTCGGTCAAACGTTCTTCCGCCGCCTCATAACGGCCATAGGCCATGAAGACATCAGCTTCAGTAAGCGGATCCACTTCACTCTCTTCAGTCTGGATAGCTCCGGCACCACTGACGGCAAAATCACTCAGGAAGGAAGACTCCTCTTCCTTGGCTTCGGCCTGATCGGCGGTCACCGAAGCCGGCTCGCCCGTAAGAATGCTTTCCTGGAAACCACCCTGTCCCTGTTTGCGACGACGAATGACAATCACCATCAGGATGATGAGTACCAGTAGCACGGGCAGTCCGACAAACAGCAACAGGGAATCCCCGGCCATGGAGCCCAGCATTCCGGTCATGGTTGCAGCAATCGCAGAAAATATGCCCGTGACAGTCGCCATGAAACCGGTTTCCGGCTCAGGTGCTGGTGGCGCAGGCATCGGAACAGGCGCTGCAACCACTGGGGCCGGGGCGGGCTCTACAGCCGCTTCTGGAGTCGGCTCAGCAACTGGCGCTGTGGCCACTGTTTCTTCTATAGTAGATTCGGCAACAGCCTGTTCTGGCGCTGCCGGCTCTGGCATTGACGGTTCATGTTCATGCGCTGCGGTTTCCTCGCCGGCTTTTGCAGGCGTCACTTCGTCCGTTACTACCGGTGTTTCTTCTACGATAACTTCTTCCGGGGTCGCCGCTTCCTCATTGGCCTTTCCAGCCATCTGCTGAACGGCTGCAAGCTCGGCGTCCTTGATGGATATGGCACGCTGCATATCAGCCAGTTCGGCCTCCAGTTCCCTGATCTGGCTATTCAGCGCTTCATCCGTTCCACCCATGGCCTCCGCATCCGAGCGCAGCTGGCGCAGCTCTTCTTTCAGGGTTGCCACTTCACCACTCAATACGGTATCCGCCAGACCTTCACCTGCGGTCAGTTCTTCACCACCTGGTGCGGCAACTGTCAGCTCACCGCTGGTTTCAGATTCTCCCTGCTCTACCGGAGCTTCAAGATCCCCGGCCACAATTGGCTGCTGGGCCTCAGCGGCCGAGGCCAGTTGCTGGCGATAGCTTTCCCATTCTTCGGTCTGAATGCGGTAAGCCGCTCGAGCCTCATCCTCGCTCATGGCCAGCAACAAAGCAGGATCATCAATACGCAGGACATGACCGATTTTTAACCGATGGATATTATTTTCGGTAAAAGCATCAGGATTGTTTTTGAACAATGCCATCATGATTTGATAAATGCTGACAGACTCATCACCCGCCTGCAGTTTCTTTGCCACTGTCCAGAGATTATCGCCCTTGCGGGTAATACCGTAATCCAGCTCACCCTGCGCCAATGGCTCAGGCTTCTCGGACTGCGCAACCCGACCTTCCTCATATTCAGTCAGTGGGATACGCGGAAACAGTTCGGTGTCATCACTGAAAGCGCTGGGTTGTTCGCTTACCACCGCCTCTGCCATGGGTTCCGTTGCCACGCGATCCTCGGTTACAACGGCGGGTTCCGGCAACACTTCTGCACTCGGCTGGATGGACTCCGGCTCAACGATAGCTTCGGCCGGCTCGGGCAGGGCTGTCTCCGCTGTAGCGGTCGGTTCCTCTGGCGCAACAACTTCTTCCTCTATCGGTATCGGTGGCGACAGCTCTTCGGCAACGAGGGGGGCAGGCTCCGGCTCCGGTACTGGTTCAGGCTCAACAACCACTGGCGCGGGAGCTGGCGCAGCCTCAGGCTCCGGCTCTCTGGCAATCTGTGCGGGTTGGGTCACTTCCGGGGTAGCGATCACCGCCGGCTGTTTCACTACATGCCCGGGGGGATCCAGCAAGACAGTATATTCGCGCAGGATGCGACCGTTGTACCAATTGAGTTCAAGCAGGAAATTCAGGAAAGGTTCACGCACCGGCTGGCGACTGGTCATGTGTATATAGAACGTATCATCCGCCCGGCTTTTGATTTCTATATTAAATGAACTCAGAAAGGCGGGACGGTCAACGCCGGCGCGTAAAAATGCTTCGCGTGAAGCCATTTTCACGGTCAATCCGCTGACTTCATCCACAGTTGCCGATAGCAATCCAATTTCTGCATCCAGGGGCTCATTGAGTGCAGAATTGAGTTTAATATTGCCAAACCCCAGAGCACTGGCAACCAGGGGCGTTACTATCAAAATGCATGCTGTTAAAAATCCGGGCAGCTTACGCAGCATATTAAAACCTCTCCTGTCCGTTATGCCTGAAGCATAACCCTGAGCTAAATTTACTCAAATCCCTCTGTCTGCATAAAAAAATCAGGGGAGCGACAGAGCAAATACAGCAATTTCTATTTATTTTTCAAAAAGTTATCAGACTTAGCTTTGAATAGCCTTTACAAGTCTTCAGTAACTATAGCTTACAAATAGCCTTTTACCAAAATTTCCGTGGTTTGAACACCTTTAAATGTGCCCTCTCAGCGAATATTACCATCAGCCTGTCATCTCTGGCGGCAGACATTCGGCGCCAGGCCAAAATCAAAGAAACCGCATCAAAAATATCCGCCTCATTACTGTTTCTTAAGAGTGTTTATCGCCCAATTCCCAAAAAATCTTAAACTTGCTTATTCCTCATCCAGCAGAATCCGCAGCATCCGCCGCAGGGGTTCCGCCGCGCCCCAGAGCAGCTGATCGCCCACGGTAAAGGCTGACAGGTAATCCTTGCCCATAGTCAGCTTGCGCAGGCGGCCAATCGGCACGGTCAGAGTGCCGGTGATTGCCGCGGGAGTCAGCTCCTTCATGCTTCGCTCACGCTCATTGGGCACTACTTTAACCCAGTCGTTGGCATCGGCCAGCATGCTTTCGATTTCATCCAGCGGCGCGTCTTTTTTCAGTTTAATGGTCAGCGCCTGGGAATGGGAACGCATCGCGCCGATGCGCACGCAGATCCCATCTATAGGAATGGGATGCTGATTACCCAGAATCTTGTTGGTTTCCACCTCTGCCTTCCATTCCTCGCGGCTCTGGCCGGTTTCAAGCTGGCTGTCGAGCCAGGGGATCAGACTGCCTGCCAGCGGCACGCCCCAGTTGTCCATCGGATAACTGTCACCGCGCATATGCGCCGTAACCTTACGATCGATTTCCAGAATAGCCGAGGCCGGATCATCGAGCAGATCGCTGACCGAATCACGCAGGGAGCCCATCTGCTGCAACAGCTCACGCATATTGCGCGCACCGGCACCGGAAGCAGCCTGGTAAGTCATCGGTGTAATCCATTCAATTAAATCATGCTGGAACAGCCCGCCCAGCGCCATCAACATCAGGCTCACGGTGCAGTTGCCGCCGACAAAGGTATTCACGCCCTTGCTCAGGCCATCCTTGATAACCTCCAGATTGACCGGATCCAGGACAATGATGCTGTCGTCTTCCATGCGCAGGGTGGAAGCGGCATCGATCCAGTAGCCCTTCCAGCCCGCCGCACGCAACTTGGGATAAACGTCTTCGGTATAGCCGCCGCCCTGACAGGACAGAATCACATCCATGACTTTCAGTTCATCGATGTCTTTCGCGTCTTTCAGCGCAGGCACGTCCTTGCCCACCTCCGGCCCCGGCTGACCGGTCTGCGAGGTAGTGAAGAAAACCGGCTCAATCAGCTCAAAATCTTTTTCCTCACGCATGCGCTGCATCAGCACAGAACCCACCATGCCGCGCCAACCTATCAACCCAACTTTTTTCATTGCCCTGCCTCGAATTAGTTTTCTATGTTTAAATAATTATTAAGGGGCAAGTTACGAGGGACGAGGGACGAGGAAAACCGTTTAGACCTCGTCACTCGTCCCCTGGCCCTCGTCACTGTTGCCGCATCGCGGCAACCACCGCATCGCCCATGTCTGCGGTGCCGACTTTCTTCATGCCTTCACTGAATATGTCCTGGGTGCGCAGTCCCTGATCCAGTACGCTGTTGACCGCCTGTTCGATGCGCTCCGCCAGCGCAGCCTCGTCCAGGCTATAGCGCAGCATCATCGCCACCGACAGAATGGTCGCCAGTGGATTCGCCACGTCCTGCCCGGCGATGTCCGGTGCCGAACCGTGAATCGGTTCGTACATACCTTTACTCTTTGCATCCAGCGAGGCCGAGGGCAGCATGCCGATGGAACCGGTGAGCATCGCGGCGCAATCGGAAAGAATGTCGCCAAACATGTTGGTGGTAACCATCACGTCGAACTGCTTCGGCGCCCGCACCAGCTGCATGGCGGCATTGTCCACGTACATGTGACTCAGTTCAATCTCTTTATGAGCTTCGCCGACCCGGTTGACCACATCGCGCCAGAGTTCGGTGCATTCAAGCACGTTGGCCTTGTCCACCGAGCAGACACGACTGTCGCGCTTACCCGCAATATCAAACGCCACTTTTGCGATGCGCTCGATTTCCGACTCACGGTAGACCAGGGTGTTGTAGCCTTCCTTCTCACCGTTGTCGAGTGTGCGCACGCCTCGGGGCTGACCGAAGTAAATCCCGCCGGTCAGCTCGCGCACGATCATGATATTCAGTCCGGACACCACCTCAGGCTTCAGGGTCGAGGCCTCCGCCAGTTGTGGATACAGGATTGCCGGGCGCAGGTTGGCGAATAATTCCAGCCCGGCGCGCAGACCCAGCAGGCCCTTCTCCGGGCGCACAGCGATATCCAGCGACTCCCACTTATAACCACCCACCGCCCCGAGTAAAAGCGAATCGGCCTGTTTCGCCAGTTTCAGCGTGCTCTCCGGTAACGGCGAACCGCTGTCATCATAGGCTGTACCGCCCACCAGCGCTTCTTCCAGCTCCACCTTCAGGCCGAAGTCTTTTTGCAGACAATCGAGCACCTTCACCGCCTCAGCGACGATTTCCTGACCAATCCCGTCGCCAGGGAGGATTAAAATATTTTTAGACATAAATTTGATTTCCCGATGTTAAAACAATGTGTAGCGTAAACCCGACAAGGGACGAGTTGCGAGTGACGAGTGGCGAGGAACTCCATTATTAGTCCTCATCACTCGTCCCTCGTCACTCGTCACTGAAATAGCCAGGGCGCTTCCTGTTTGCGCCGCGCTTCGTATGCCCGAATATCGTCTGCATGCTGCAGGGTCATACCGATGTCGTCCAGCCCGTTGAGCAGGCAGTATTTGCGAAACTCATCCACATCAAACGAAATCTCACTGCCATCCAGCCTGCGAATGATCTGCGCATCCAGATCCACTGTAAGCGCATAACCGGGCGTAGCTTCTACCTCGCGGAACAGGCCGTCTACAAGACCCTCTTCCAATACGATGGGCAGAAGACCGTTCTTGAAACAGTTGTTGAAAAAGATATCGGCGAAGCTCGGCGCGATGATCACTCGGAAGCCATAATCCTCCAGCGCCCAGGGCGCATGTTCGCGGCTGGAACCACAACCAAAGTTCTCCCGCGCCAGCAAAATTTGCGCACCCTGATAGCGTTCCTGATTGAGAACGAAATCCGGGTTCAATGGTCGCCGGCTATTATCCTGGCCCGGCTCACCGTGATCCAGATAACGCCATTCATCAAACAGATTGGGGCCAAAGCCCGTGCGTTTAATCGACTTTAAAAATTGTTTGGGAATGATCGCATCGGTATCCACATTAGGCCGATCCATCAGTGCGACGACCCCGGTAAATGTTTTGAACTTTTCCATTTTTTTAACCTTCGTATTTTAACGCAAAGAACGCAGAGGTGCAGAGGTGCAAAGAAATTGAATTTTGACACTTTGCGTTTTTTGCGTCTTCGCGTCTCTGCGTTAGATTTTTTACCAAATTTGACTCTGAGCCCGAGGAACTTCTTAACGCCCGTAATATGCGATTAATGATGCTCTGGCAATCGCGGCATTATTCAGATAAAAGCCCACCAGTGCCGGCATCGCGTTACTGTTCAAATCCAGTTTCTCTACCCCGAGTGCATAAACCGTAAAGATGTAGCGATGCGCTTTGTCGCCTTCAGGCGGGCAAGCGCCGCCATAACCGACTTTGCCATAGTTGTTTATGCTCTGAACGCTGCCCTTCGGCGCCAGACCTTTGCTTACATTTCCTGCATCGGTTACCAGTTCATTGACGCTGCCGGGGATATTGAATATCAGCCAGTGCCACCATCCGCTGCCAGTCGGCGCATCCGGATCATAAACCGTCAGGGCAAAACTTTTTGTTCCCTTCGGGGCATTTGACCACGCCAGCCTGGGTGATATATTTTTACCTTTGCAGCCAAAACCTGAAAACACCTGTGCATTCGCCAGCTGCCCCATGACCGCGTTACTTTTCAGCGTAAAGCCCTCGGCCAGGACCTGATTCGTGATCACCAACAGCGCCATACTGAGTATAAATTTTTTCATTTTTTTATCCCTGTTAACTTTAAACCACACCGAGCACGGAAAAACACAGAGAAAATCAATAAACCACCCCGCAGCAAGCTACGGGATATTAGTCGAAGGAACAATCTGAACCGCCAGGACGCAAAGGACGCCAGGAATTGTTTGGCTAAAACCTGGCGTCCTTTGCGTCTTCGCGGTTAATATTAATCACAGCAAACTGTGGGGAATTAAACCCGTAGAGATTAAAAATACTCTTCCAACCTCTGTGACCGCCATCTCCTCTATAGTGATTTTTTATAAATCCCGTACATCAATAAAATGCCCGGCAACCGCGGCCGCCGCGGCCATCGCCGGACTGACCAAATGCGTGCGTCCACCCTGCCCCTGCCGACCTTCAAAATTTCTATTGGATGTCGAGGCGCAACGTTCACCCGGCTCCAGTCGATCCGCATTCATCGCCAGGCACATAGAGCAGCCCGGTTCGCGCCACTCGAATCCAGCTTCGATGAAGACTTTATCCAGCCCTTCTTCCTCGGCCTGTTGTTTTACCAGCCCGGAACCCGGCACCACCAATGCCAATTTAACATTGTCCGCCACCTTGCGACCTTTTGCCACGGCCGCGGCTGCACGCATGTCCTCAATCCGCGAGTTAGTGCAGGAACCGATGAATACTTTATCCACGTCTATGTCGGTGATCGGTGTTTTCGGCTCCAGCCCCATATAGACCAGCGCCTTTTTCATTCCATCGCGTTTGACACTGTCGCTTTCGGCGGCCGGATCCGGCACCTGCGCATGTACGTCCACCACCATTTCCGGTGACGTACCCCAGGTCACCTGTGGCTGCAACTGTGTTACATCAAGCTGAACCACTTCATCAAACACCGCATCGCTATCACTGTGCAGGGTTTTCCACTCGGCTACCGCCTGCGCCCAGTCTGCTTCTCCAGGCGCAAAGGGGCGGCCTTTGACATAGTCGATGGTTTTCTCATCCACGCCGACTATCCCGGCGCGTGCACCGGCTTCGATGGCCATGTTGCACAAGGTCATGCGACCTTCAATCGAGAGAGCACGAATCGCTTCGCCGGCAAATTCAATCGCAAAACCCGTACCGCCGGCCGTGCCAATACGGCCAATGATAGCCAGGACAATATCTTTGGCCGTCACCCCTTCAGGCGCTTTGCCATCCACACGCACCAACATCGCACGGGATTTTTTCTGCACCAGGCACTGCGTTGCGAGCACATGCTCAACCTCGGACGTCCCGATGCCAAACGCCAGTGCGCCAAATGCGCCATGGGTGGAGGTATGTGAATCACCACAGACCACGGTCATACCGGGCAGGGTCGCGCCTTCTTCGGGACCAATGACATGAACGATACCCTGTCGAATATCATTCATCGTGAATTCGGTGATGCCAAATTGTTTACAGTTCTGATCCAGCGTCTGCACCTGCAACCGGGACACCGGATCGAGAATGCCGTCTATGCCGCTATGGCGTTCCTCAACGGTGGTCGGCACATTATGATCAGGCGAGGCCAGTGTCGCACTCACCCGCCAGGGTTTACGCCTGGCCAGGCGCAAACCTTCGAAGGCCTGCGGCGAAGTCACTTCATGCACAAGTTGACGATCAATATAGAGCAGGGCCGTGCCATCGCCATTATCACGGACAACATGCGCATCCCACAATTTGTCATATAAAGTTTTGCCTGTCATTTTGCTATTCTCCTTTATTCCAGCTTGATTCATCAACGCGGAGAAAATATTACAAAAACTCCCGCTTTCTAATTCACAGCAAATCTCTGCGCCTCTGCGTTCAATTATCTCGCTTGCAAACATGTGCATTGACACTGGTCATGCATACTAGTGCGAACTATACTATTACTCAAATTCATTATTTTTATATTTACCATTCCGAAAAGGAATAATATGGATATTGCCAGTCTGCATGCCTTTGTCACCGTAGCCGGGTGCGGGTCATTCTCCCGTGCCTCGGAAAAGCTGTTCCTGACCCAGCCGGCGGTGAGCAAACGCATTGCAGCGCTGGAGTCAGAACTGGAATGCTCGTTGTTTGATCGCATCAGCCGCCATATCAGCCTGACCGAGGCCGGTCAGGCGCTGCTGCCCCGCGCCCAGCGTATTCTGCAGGAAATCGAGGACAGCCGCCGCGCCATTTCCAGTTTGTCCGATGAAGTTACCGGTCAGCTCAGCATTGGCACCAGTCACCACATTGGCCTGCATCGGCTGCCACCGGTGCTGCGCCGTTATACCTCGCGCTATCCGCAGGTGGATCTGAACCTGCACTTTATGGCATCGGAAGAAGCCTGCAAAGCCATCCGGCAGGGGGAGCTGGAGCTGGGCATTATTACCCTGCCTCTGGCATTACCGACAGATCTAAAAACCCGGCCAGTCTGGAATGACCCCATGGCTGTCGTCACCAGCGCCAACCATCCACTGGCCAGCAAAAAGTCTGTTCGTCTTGCACAATTGCTTGAGTATCCCGCCATTCTGCCCAACTCCAGCACCTACACCCGAGAGATGGTGGCGCGAGCTATTGATCAGCCCATCAACGTACGTATGTCCACCAATAATCTGGAAACCATAAAAATGCTGGTAAGCATCGGCCTGGGCTGGAGTGTGCTGCCGGAAAATATGCTGAATGCTGAACTAAAAGTCCTGAAGATTGCCAAATTACATGTAAGCCGAAAACTGGGACTGGTCTGGCATCCCGGGCGCACGCTGTCAAACGCAGCTCGGGCAATGATGGACATGTTCTAAATTTTAAGTGGCTAGCGAGTATCTTTGTTCTCGCCTACACTTTAGTAGGTTCGCCTTACAGGCGAACATGTGCGGCTTAAGCCGCACCCACAATAGAACTTCGCAACAAGCTGCAGAGGTAATAGCAAGCAACATACGCAGGAGGCGAGTGAAATGAAAAAAATCACAATTGTCGGCGCCGGTCGTGTCGGTGAATCCACCGCCCAGATCCTGGCCAAGGAAGAACTCTGCCGTGAACTGATGTTGATCGATATCCATGACGGCGTACCGCAGGGCGTAGCACTGGATATTCAGGAATCCGCCTCGCTGTTGCGTTTTGACACCCGGGTAAACGGCGATACCGATCCGGCTGCGATGGCCGACTCCGATATGGTCATTGTCACTGCGGGCTTTCCGCGCAAACCCGGCATGTCACGCTCCGATGTGCTTGACGCCAATCTGTCCATCATCGACGGCATCGTCGATGCCATGCTGGAGCATGCACCGCAGGCAATGCTGCTGATGGTCACCAACCCGGTCGACGTACTGACTTTCTATGCCTGGAAAAAAACCGGCTGGCCGCGAGAACGTGTATTTGGCCAGTCTGGCGCGCTGGACACCGCACGCATGACCAGTTTCATCGCCATGGAAACCGGCTATTCCGTAAAAGATATTTCCGCACTGGTGCTCGGCGGGCACGGCGACGCGATGGTGCCACTGGCGCGTTTTACCGATATTTCCGGCATCCCCATCGAAGAGTTTATCGACCCACAGACGCTGGAGCAGATTGCGGAACGCACCCGTCAGGGCGGTGGTGAAATCCTCGCCCTCAAGCAACACAGCAGCGCCTACGACTCACCGGCCGCTGCCATTGCCTCCATGGTCGATGCCATCAGCCATAACCGCCGACGCATCCTGCCCTGCGTCAGTATTCTCGACGGCGAATACGGCCAGCAGGGGATCGCCATGGGCATACCGGCGGTGCTGGATGAAAACGGGCTGGTGAAAATTATTGAATTACATCTGAATGAAAAGGAAAAGGCTGACTTTGAGCGATCGGCGGCCATGGTCAAAGAGGATATTGCCCGTTTGCCATAAATGCATATGGTTTCCATGATATCGAATATTGAAAATCTCATCACGTAGGATGTGCTGAGGAACGAAGCGCATCGATCGAGTATTTGATGCGCTTCGTTCCTCAGCAGCATCCTACAATGTAAGGAACACAATACTATGAGCAAAGACAGCGTCACCATTATCGATAACCTTAGCGGTCGCCAGATCGAACTGCCCCTGAAACGAGGTACACACGGCCCGGCCGCGATTGACATTGGCCGCTTTTATCGCGAACTGGGTTACTTCACCTATGATCCCGGTTTCCTCTCCACCGCCAGTTGTCAAAGCAAACTCACCTTTATCGATGGCGATAAAGGTATTCTACTTTACGGCGGCTATCCCATCGAACAGCTGGCGGAGAAAAGCAGTTTTCTCGAAGTCGCCTACCTGATGCTCTATGGTAAATTGCCTGCCCCAGAACAACTCAACAACTTCAAAAAAATCATCACCCATCACAGTATGCTCAACGAAAGCCTGAAGAGTTTCTTTCGCGGCTTTTATCATGATGCCCATCCCATGGCGATCATGGTCGGCGTGGTGGGATCACTCTCGGCCTTCTATCACGACTCCACCGATATCAATAACCCGCAGCATCGGGAGATCGCCGCGCACCGCATGATCGCCAAAATGACCAGTATTGCGGCAGCCAGTTACAAGCATTCTATCGGTGAACCACAGGTCTATCCCGATAACAGCCTCAGCTACACCGGCAATCTGCTGAATATGATGTTCTCCGTTCCCTGTGAGGAATACCATGTCGATCCGGTGGCGGAGAAGGCGCTGGATCTGATTTTTATTCTGCACATCGATCACGAACAAAACGCCAGCACCTCCACTGTGCGTCTGGCGGGCAGTTCCGGCGCCAATCCTTTTGCCTGCATCGCCTCGGGCATCGCGGCGCTCTGGGGACCGGCGCATGGCGGCGCCAACGAGGCCGTACTCAATATGCTCAAGGAAATTGGCGATATTAAAAATATTCCGAGCTACATCGCCCGCGCCAAGGATAAACAGGACCCGTTTCGCCTGATGGGCTTCGGACACCGGGTCTATAAGAACTATGATCCACGCGCACGCATCATCCGCAAGATGTGTCATGAAGTACTGGAAAAACTGGGCGCTGACAACGATCCCCTGTTCGAGCTGGCCCTACGTCTGGAAGAAATTGCGCTGAATGATGATTACTTTATCGAACGCAAACTTTATCCCAATGTCGATTTCTATTCCGGCCTTATCTACAAGGCGCTGGGCATTCCATCCAACATGTTTACCGTAATGTTCGCCATTGCCCGCACAGTCGGCTGGGTTGCCCAGTGGATGGAAATGATAGCAGAAAAAGATCAGCGCATCGGCCGACCGCGACAACTTTACGTGGGCCCGGCACAACGTGACTATGTCCCAATCGATCAACGCTGATTCAGGCGATATCCCTGTTACTCAAAGGCAGGCCGTTTTCACCCAGCAGGATTTCGGCAAACGCCGTTTTATCGAGCTGGCAACCCAGATAGTCCACGATAATACGCAGGTCCCCTTCGGCATTGCCCAGACAACTGGTAGCGCCGGGTGATGGCGTCATATTAAAGATAATTCCCTCGCCCGTGTCGATTTTCGCTTCCCCCATGTGCAGCTTGCGTGCCTGCTTGTCGATCATCACCGGGCGCACGCCGCCGACCCTGGAAGCAAATTCAAGATCTTTTAACCGCAACTCAGGAATAATCTTGCGCGCGTCCTGTAGAAACAACCTACGCCGCACAAGCGGTACTTCAAACAACATATTCTTTAAAATATAATTGCGTATGTCGGGCACCTTAAACAGATCCCACATCACCCGAATCACATCCATATCCAGACGCAGCACGCGCAGGAATTCCGGCAGGGTTCTGATGTTGTAACGCTCCAGCACCGGCGTCATTAATGCTGTCGGCCCCAGCCGGGATTTATCCGGCACCAGAATATCCGGATCGCCATGAATCGCAGCGAAAGGCAGTTTGTCATTTTGTACGGTATACACCTTGCCCTGCAGCAATTTAGGTGCGTAGTAAAAACTGCCAGCCATTGGCAGACAGGAATAATTCAATCCATGTCCCATCCGATGGGCAAACAACAGACTGTGACCACCGGCGCAGACCACCACAAAACGCGCCTGGTAACGACCCTTGCTGGACTCGACCTGGTAAATTTCACCGTCCTTGCTTATCTTGCCTGCACAGGTATCCAGAGCAAGCTCAACCTGCTTGCCAGAAACCGCCTGCGCCTGTTCTACAAATGCTTTCGACAGGCTCGAAAAATTTACCGTCGTGTATTCATCCAGAATAGCAATGGCATTGATCGCATCCTTGCGACCCTTTACTATATGTGGTTCCAGCCCCGCAATCTCATCACGCAGGATAAAACGCATGGCGGGAAAATCAGCTGAAAACGTTGCATAGCGCTGACGCAAAAACTGGCCTTCCTGCTCGCCCACACCAATAACCATTTTCGGATGTTTGAAAAGCCATTGATCATAATCCGGCAAACCCAGACTGAAATTAACCAGCATGCGCGCTGTACGTTGCACTTCGCGCGCTTTATCCAGTGAGTAATTGGTCTCAATATCGCCGCAATGCAACGTCTGGCTGTTATTGCGTCCATGCGAATTCACCGTTGCCACATCAGAATATTTTTCCAGCAGGATGACACGTTTAAGATCCGTAAACCGTGCCAGCTGATAAAGCAACGCCGTACCGGATACACCGCCGCCAATGATCAGCACATCATAGATGGGTTGTTTCGCCATTTTTAGTCTGTCCCTGTTTTTCTCGATAATAACCGCTGTATCGACCATAGCGGGTGAGGCTTGAACTAGAAACCTTCTTAATACTATGTTGGATTATTCCTGGGGTCTCCGGGAAGATAGCGCCAGGCAACCAGAAATCCTGCCAGCGCCAGCAACATGGCTGCTAAAAACATGCTGCGTGCGCCAAAGCCTTCAAATAGATAACCACTGTAAAAACTGCCCAGCGCGCCACCCACGCCAAAACTGAGGCTGCTGTACAACGCCTGTCCCTTGCCCTGATGTCGACCGGTAAAGAAATTGTGAATATAGTGAATTGCGGCGGCATGATAGATTCCAAAACTGGCCGCATGCAGAACCTGGGCAAATACAATCAACCCCATCGACTCCGGATACAGGGCGATAATCAGCCAGCGCAGGGCAGCCAGCAGCAAACTGCCCAGCAACAGCTGGCGCAGGCCAAACAGCGGAAGCAGCCGTGACATAAGCAGAAAGATCCCGACCTCCGCCGCCACGCCCAACGCCCATAACCCACCAATCGCAGAGAGCGAATAACCATAATCCTGCAGGTAAATGGAATAGAATGTGTAATATGGCCCGTGGCTGGCCTGCATCAGAAAACAGGCTACCAGTAACCCCACCACCTCGGGCCGTGACAGCAGCCTGCGCAGGGGTTCATGATCCAGGCTCAGGTGTCCGGCCGCCTCTTCCGGTACGATCAGGCTGCTCAGCCAGATCCCGGCAAACAGCAGTAACAGGATCATCGGCAGCCTGCTGATAGCCTGCCCCTCCAGCAGGCTGCCCAGTCCCCAGACGGCAACGATAAAACCAATTGAGCCCCAGAGGCGAATACTGCTGTAACGATGAGTCTGATCACCCAGATGAATAAAGGTACTGGCTTCAAACTGCGGCAGGGTGGCATTCCAGAAAAAACTGAACACCACTATCACCAGCACCAGCCAGATAAAGCTATCGCTGAAAAATACGCCGGTAAAAGCCAGCATGGAAATCAGACAGCCCGTACGCACAATGGCCATGCGTCGGCCCGTATGATCGGCCACCCAGCCCCAGATATTGGGCGAAATAATCTTGGTGGCCATGAGTATGGCCATGAGATTGCCGATATCCGTCGCATTGAATCCCAGCGACCTGAGATACAGACTCCAGTAGGGAATCAACGCTCCCAGGCTGGCGAAATAGAAGAAGTAAAATCCGGAAAGGCGCCAATAGGGCATAAATCAGGAACGAGGGACGAGGGACGAGGGACGAGGCATCGTATGTCTAACCCCTGAATCTCTGTTCATACAGAAGAGGGTATAATCGGTGTTTCAGAATTGACATCCATGTTCTGTGCGCGCTGGCGCAGGACGTGATCCATCAGTACCATCGCCATCATGGCTTCGGCGATGGGCGTGGCGCGAATGCCGACGCAGGGATCGTGGCGGCCTTCGGTGACTACCTCTACCGGCTTGCCGTGAATATCCACACCCCGGCAGGGCAATCTGAGGCTGGAGGTCGGTTTCAGGGCAATGCTGGCGAGAATATCCTGACCGGAAGAAATTCCGCCCAGCACTCCGCCGGCATGGTTGGAAAGAAATCCTTCGGGCGTCATTTCATCCCGGTGCTCGGTGCCTTTCTGCACCACCGATTCAAAACCAGCGCCGATTTCCACCCCTTTAACCGCATTGATGCTCATCAGCGCATGCGCCAGTTCCGCATCCAGGCGATCGAAAATCGGCTCACCCAGTCCCGGCGGCACACCGGTTGCGACCACATTGATGCGTGCGCCGATAGAATTGCCCTCCTTACGCAGGGCATCCATATAGGCTTCCAGTTCCCCGACTTTGGCGGCGTCGGGAAAAAAGAAGGCATTTTCAGCCACCGCGTTCCAGTCAAAGGCTTCGGCCTTTATCGGCCCCAGTTGCGCCATATAGCCACGAATTTCGATTGCGTATTTTTCTTTCAGGTATTTTTTGGCAATCGCACCGGCCGCCACGCGCATGGCTGTTTCCCGCGCCGAAGAACGCCCACCGCCGCGATAATCGCGTATGCCGAATTTCTGCTGATAGGTGTAGTCTGCATGACCCGGACGGAAACGATCCATGATTTTCGAATAATCTTTGGAGCGCTGATCGGTGTTGTAAATGATCAGGCCAATGGGCGCGCCCGTGGTTTTGCCTTCAAAAACACCGGAGAGGATCTGCACTTCATCCTGTTCACGTCGCTGGGTGGTGTGCCGACTGGTGCCCGGCTTTCTGCGATCCAGATCCGCCTGTAAATCAGATTCCGACAGCGACATTCCGGGCGGACAGCCATCAACGATACAGCCTATCGCCGGGCCATGACTTTCGCCAAAACCTGTCATGGTGAATATCTTGCCTATACTACTACCTGACATGGGAAATGTTTCTCATCTTTGTGTTATCTGGATCACAGCATTTTACAGGCCCTGTCTGCTCATAATAGCAGCAGCTGTAGCCGTCCATGCTGTGGAATAATTATCATTATAAATTATACTCGTTGCCAGGGTCTGTTGATCTTTCATCTATTGTCTGATTTTGGCTAATTTTAGCCCTGCCTGTGTTATTTTTTACTATCAATGGAGTGCATTGATACGTAAAAAATGCCTTGTCAGGACTAAAATTTCCTCAAAATCAGCCTAACATCTGAAAGATCAACAGGCCCTGGCGCTCTATCCATAATGATAATTACGGATTCAGCGCCCCTCTGGTGTTTCACAGCAAGGCGGCTCGCTGTCAACATCAACAGACTAACTGAACTCGCAATTATCACATGGATAGAGTACTGAAAACAGTGAAATTAACCAGGCCGGTATGACCTATATAAAAAAAGACGCCCAGCCAGCTGTGCGGAATAATCACCGTTCCACCAGCCCCACTTTGCTGTTCCTCGCCTTCGGCGTCATGATCCTGACCTGTATCGGTATTGGCGGCATCAGCATCATGCAGTCCAATCAGGCACACAGTAATCTGGAAGCCATTATTGATAAAATAAGCATCAAGCTCAATTTGCTCAAGACTATGCACTCCAATGCCCGTGAGCGCAGTATCAATCTCTACATGATGGTAACAGAAACCGACCCATTCGAACGTGATAATGCCTACATGCGCTTCAACCGGAATGCGACTGTAGTCAGTCTTGCCTATAACAAGCTCAAGGCAATGGAACTAAGTGCGCAGGAACGAAATCTTCTTGAACAGCAAACTGCAGCGGCAAATTATACTGTTCCTATTCAGCACCAGGTTGCCCAGCTCGCCTGGGAAGGAAAACTGGAGGAAGCCCGAGCGTTAATGACCAGTAAAACTGTGCAGGCGCAAAACAAGGTCATTGAATACATCACCCAACTGCAACAAATACAGCTTGGCTCCATTTCAAAAATAGGCACCATGGCCAAACAGTCCAATCAACAAGCCAGGAGCATACTCTATGCCCTGACTACACTGGCGCTGTTACTCGGTATCTCTATCGCCTTTTATACCACTCGCCGGATCAGCCGTATCGAAAAAAGCCTGATCAAGGAAAAAGAGCTGGGCCAGGTCACACTACAATCGGTTGGCGACGCAGTCATCACCACCGACAACAGAGGCTGTGTGCAGTTTATGAATCCTGTGGCGGAACATCTAACCGGCTATACCTGTGACAATGCAGTCAACAAGCCACTGGAGACGATTTTCAGCCTTGTTTCCGAGACGGACCATCTTGAAGCCGAAGATCCGGTCAACACCGCACTCAGTGAACACATCATTCTCTCGCTAACAGAAGACATCGTCCTGCTGCGCAAGGACGGCAGGGAATTCGCGATTGAACTGACCGCAGCGCCCATCATGGACGACAACCATGAAGTTTTCGGGGCCATCCTGACTTTCCGTGATGTCAGTGAGATGCGCTCCATGTCCTATGAATTGAGTTATCAGGCCACCCATGACAGTCTCACCGGCCTGGTGAACCGCCGTGAATTCGAGCTGCGTCTGGAACAGACCATTCAGAATTCCCGCAACGAAAAAACCTCTCATGCCCTGTGTTATCTAGATCTGGATCAGTTCAAGGTTGTCAACGATTCTGCCGGCCATGCCGCCGGTGACGAACTACTGAAGCAACTGGCGCACAGGCTCTCATCCCTGTTGAGAAAAAGTGATGTGCTCGCACGCCTCGGTGGTGATGAATTCGGCGTCCTGCTGGAAGGTTGCAATGAAAAACAGGCATATAAAATCGCCGAGATCATGCGCACCACCATCAAGGAAACTCGTTTTCCCTGGGGCAACAACACCTTTGATATCGGCGTCAGCATTGGCCTTGTTCCCATCAATCCGGAATCCGGCGGCGTTACCGACATACTGAGTGCAGCCGACAATGCATGCTATAGCGCCAAGGAAAAAGGCAGGAACCAGATCCAGATCTATCGCGAAGATAACAGTGAATATGCCAGACGCAAGAGTGAAATGCGCTGGGTTCAGGATATCAAGAAAGCACTGAATGAAAATTCATTTACTCTTTTCTGCCAGAAAATTATTTCATTGCAGGAAAACCACAGTCATCCGCAATTTTATGAGCTTCTGATTCGGCTTAAAAGCGAGAGCGGAGAACTCATCCCCCCCATGGCTTTCCTTCCCGCAGCCGAACGCTATGACCTGATGCAGGATATCGACAAATGGGTCGTTGGTCATGCGCTTGAAACGATTGACAAATATTGTTGCAAGGCTGGATTCGAACAACTGCTGCTTTCAATCAATCTCTCGGGCCAGTCCCTCGGTAACAAAAATTTTCATGACTATGTGAGTAACAAAATTCTGAGCAGCAAATGCAAACCTGAACACCTGTGTTTTGAAATCACTGAAACAGCCATTATCTCTAATATGAGCAAGGCTATAGATTTTATTCATTCACTCAAGCAACTCGGCTGTAAATTCGCCCTCGACGATTTTGGTAATGGTCTGAGTTCCTTCGCCTATCTGAAAAATTTACCGGTGAACTTTCTCAAAATCGACGGCGGTTTTGTCCGTAACATTTGCCATGACAAAACAGATTATGCTTTTGTTGAAGCGATACATAAAATTGGCACCGTAATGAATATTAGAACCATTGCGGAATATGTGGAAAATGAGGACACACTGCAATTGCTTAAGGAAACCGGCATTGATTACGCGCAGGGCTTCCATACAGAACGCCCGGCAAGCATCGGTGACATATTTGGCAGTGTCAACAAGGACAGCAGTTGCTGCTCTTCATAAGGACACCTTTACTAATAAACCTTAACTCGGGACGAAGTGCTCTGCCCTTTAAGGGTGTAAGTAAAGATTAGTTCCGAAATACCATTGCATAACTGAAAATTACGTCATTCCGGCATGCTCCTGGCCGAAATTTAAATAAAAATCCCAAAAGAGTGTCCAGATATTATTAATCTGTAGGATGTGCTGAGTGAGACCAGAATCCTGCGAAGCAGATTCAGGAAATCCATAATGAAGCCCGAAGGGATTCTATGGGAAACGAAGCGCATCATTTCAGGCTGGATACACGAGCGATGCGCTTCGTTTCACTCAGCACATCCTACGAAGGTTTAAAATAATCCAGAAAAGTAAACAGTCGTCCAGGGTGGGCACGGGTTTTCTGCCCACCCTGCAGTACTACGTTACAGCAACGGCCTATATGACTTTTGAAAAACGTTGTTCGGTTTTGTTGCGCAGGTAAATATCAAACACCATACAGATATTGCGAATCAGCAGTTTTCCGCTGGAGCTTACTCTGATTCCTTCAGCACTGATCTCAACCAGCCCATCTTCCATCATGGGCTTTAAATCTTCCAGCTCACTGGAAAAATAATCTGCAAAGTTAATTTTGAACTGTTTTTCGATATCGGCAAAAGTCAGTACGAAATTACAGATAAGCTGGTTAATGACTTCCCGCCGCAGTACATCATCGGCTGACAGGGTAATGCCGCGAAATATCGCCAGCTCGTTGTTATCTATGCGTGCGGTGTATTCATCCATAGGCTTGAGGTTCTGCGCATAGCAGTCCCCCACCTTGCCGATAGAGGTAACCCCCAGCGCTACCAGATCACAGTCGGCATGCGTGGAATAACCCTGAAAATTTCGATATAACGAACCACTGGCCTGAGCGAGCGCCAGTTCATCGTCCGGTTTGGCGAAATGATCCATGCCGATATACACATAACCGGCCGCGATCAGGGTTTCAATGGTGCTTTTCAGAATCGCCAGCTTTTCATCCGGCCTGGGCAGATCCGCTTCGTTGATGCGACGCTGTGGTTTGAATATCTCCGGCAGGTGCGCATAATTGAAAACCGAGAGTCTGTCTGGCGACATCGCCAGCACTTTTTCCAGTGTTGCCGCAAAGGTCGCTGTGCTCTGGTGCGGCAGACCATAAATCAGATCCAGGCTAACCGAATGAAAGCCTTCTTTGCGCGCGGCTTCAATAATGGCATAGGTCTGCTCTTCAGACTGAATCCGATTGACCGCTTTTTGCACGCCAGGATCAAAGTCCTGCACCCCGAGGCTCATGCGATTGAAACCGACTTCACGCAATATGGCGATGGTTTTTGCCGTCGCTTCGCGCGGATCAATTTCAATCGAGTATTCCCCTTCACTGTCATCCACCAGATCGAAATACTTCCGCGTCATGTCCATCAACTCGCGCATCTCATCATGGCTGATAAACGTCGGCGTGCCGCCGCCCCAGTGCATCTGTCTTACCTTGCGCGCCGGATCGAACAGTTCGCTCTGCATCGCCAGCTCTTTATAGATCCGGCGCAGATAGGGTTCAGCCCGACTTCTGTCCTTGGTGGCGATTTTATTGCACCCGCAATAAAAACAGATAGTGTCGCAAAACGGGATGTGGAAGTAGAGTGACAGATCACGACCCGAGGCATTGCTGGCTTCGACCTGCGCCCTGTAATCGTCAACACCAAAATCAGTATGAAACTGCACGGCAGTCGGATAGGAAGTATAACGCGGACCCGCCTTGTCATAACGGCGGATCAACTCGGAATCAAATATAAGCTCGGACATGATATTCTTCGAAGGTAAGATAATTTAAGTATAGCAGGCGGTGCAATGCAGCCGTGAGAAAAAAGATCGGAAAACGCTCTACTCCTGTGCTGTTTCCAATCCCTTTCGATGCGTATTGTTAATCAGGGTCAACAACCCCTTGAATGGTAAAATAAGATTGCTCTGTTTTTTCACAAAAGGCATAAATGGCAGATCTTCATCGGCAAATTCATAGCTTCCCTCTTTCATACTCGCTAACAGATCGCGCAACTGCTGTTCCAAAATACCCACAAAGTTCAATGCGTCTTCCATGAACTCTTCATCAAACTCTACGGAAAACCTTAGCTCATCAACTTCGAATATGGCCTGATCGACCAGATCAATATAATCTTCAAATGTAGCCGGCCGTTTCATCATTATTTATTCTCCCAAAAAACCCGGTAATTCTTACAGGCGCTTCGCTGCCTCGGTAAAGTCAGTATGATAATCGGAAAGCTGGCGAGCTTCGAGCAGAAATACCCCCTCGCCCCCATATTCAAAGTCCAGCCAGGTAAAGGGGATATGCGGAAACCGTTGGTTCAGGGCCTCAGCACTGTTGCCGACTTCCACAATCATCACCCCTTCCGGCTGCAGATGTTCGGGTGCATCGCGCAGCATGGGGATCACCAGATCCAGTCCATCGCTGCCGGCCGCCAGTCCCAGTTCCGGCTCACGCCGGTATTCATTCGGCAATGCCGCCATATCTTCAGCATCCACATAGGGCGGATTAGAGACGATCAAATCATAGCGCTGTCCCGCCAGCGCGCTGAACAGATCCGATTCAAACAGGTGTACCCGATCTTCCAGATTATGCTCACGCAGATTGCGCAGAGCGACATCCAGCGCCGCCGCAGAAATGTCGCCGGCGTCCACCTGCGCCTGCGGCAAAGCACAGGCGGTAGCAATCGCGATACAGCCGCTGCCGGTACACAGATCCAGCACCCGCTCGACCCGCTCCGGCGCCAGCCAGGGCCGGAATTCACTGGCAATCAGCTCGGCAATGGGAGAACGCGGCACCAGCACCCGTTCATCCACATAAAAAGGCAGACCGGCAAACCAGGCCCGGCCGGTAAGGTAGGCGGCCGGCAAGCGCTCCTTTACCCGCCGTCGCAGCAACACCCGCACGGCCTTTTTCTCCGACTCAGTCAGAGGATGCGACAGCGTTTCTTCAGCAAAGTCCGGCGCCAGCCCCAGCGCATGGGACACCAGCCAGGCCGCCTCATCGAGGGCATTATCCGTACCGTGGCCAAACCAGACACCGGCCTCTTCCAGATAAGCCTGCGCCGCCAGAATCACCTCACGCAGGCTGTCTGTCCTGTCCAGATTCAGGTCGTCCATATCCCTGCTCAGGCCGGTTTCTTCGCATGTTTGGGCCGAAAAGCCGTGATCACGGCCTCATCGGTTTCCAGATAGGGGCCTTCCAGCAAATCGATGCAGTAAGGCACCGCCGGGAACACTGCATTCAGACAGTCATCGATGGCCGAGGGTTTGCCCGGCAGGTTGATGATCAGGCTCTGGCCGCGAATTCCGGCCATCTGCCGCGACAGGATCGCGGTTGGCACAAATTTCAGCGACACCGCCCGCATCTGCTCGCCGAAACCATCGAGAATTTTATCACATACCGCTTCGGTGGCTTCCGGCGTGATATCACGCCGGGCCGGGCCGGTGCCGCCGGTGGTCACGATCAGGCAACATCCCTCCTCATCGGCCAGCTTTTTCAGCGCCTGTTCCACCTGCTCCTGCTCATCCGGCACTATCAAGGCCACCGCCTCCCAGTTGCTGGTCAGGGCCTTCTCGAACCAGGCGCGCATCGCCGGGCCGCCCAGATCTTCATATTCACCGCGACTGGCGCGGTCAGAAACCGTCAACAAACCAATCCGTATCGTTGCCTGTGTCATAACTACCTCATAGAGAGAAATAAACGTGCAGGTTCACCTTCCACCCTTCGGCTACTATGAAGCGAACATGCGCGGCTCATAATGCTCGTGGGGTGAAGAAGCCGCACCTGCAATGGAAATACCAGTACGACATCTTAACAAAATTCCCCGCGCCCTTCGCTAGCCCCCCACCTTGAAACCCGGATAAAACACCTATACTGAAACAGGTATGGAAGAACTTATTCGACAGGCAGCAGTGGCCGGGAGCTTTTATCCCGCCGATACCGGTGAGTTACGGCTAATGCTGGAGCAGTTTCTGGTGCATGCCGAACAACAGCAGCCGGAATTTGCCTATGCGCCCAAGGCGCTGATCGCCCCCCACGCCGGTTATATCTATTCCGGGCCGGTAGCTGCCAGCGCCTATTACAGCCTGCGCATGGCCAGTGACAGGATTAACCGCGTGGTGCTGCTCGGCCCCTCCCACCGCGTGCCTTTTCGCGGTCTGGCAAGCTGCCGTGCCAGCCATTATGCCACCCCGCTGGGGCTAATCCCGCTGGATCGGGAAAGCCTCGACCGGCTTGAGGACCTGCCGCAGGTAAGCGTGAATGACGCCGCACACATCCCGGAACACAGCCTCGAAGTACAGCTGCCCTTCCTGCAGTATGTACTGAATGACTTTGTGCTCGCGCCACTGGTTGTAGGCGAAGCCGATGAAACTGAAGTAGCCGAAGTGCTCGAGAAACTGTGGGGCGACCACCACACCCTTATCGTTATCAGTTCGGATCTCAGTCACTATCATGATTACGCCACTGCAAAGCGGCTGGATCAGCATACTTCCCGCGCCATTGAAACGCTCAACCCGGCGGCAATTCACTATGAAGACGCCTGTGGCTGCAATCCCGTTAACGGCCTGTTACATATCGCAAAACGCAAAGCCATGCACGTGGAAACCGTGGATTTGCGTAATTCAGGCGACACAGCCGGCCCCCGCGATCAGGTCGTGGGTTACGGCGCCTACCTGTTTTTTGAACATCAGGCCTGAAACCATGCTCACTCAGGAAAACCAGAACATTCTGCTCGATGTTGCCCGCACCTCCATCGGTCACGGCCTGAGACAGGGCCAGCCGCTGCCCGTCAGGCTGGAAGAGTATCCGCCTACCCTGCAGACACCACGCGCCAGCTTCGTCACCCTGCAAATCGATGAACAATTACGCGGCTGCATCGGCAGCCTTGAAGCCGTTCGACCGCTGGTGGAAGACGTAGCGGAAAATGCTTTTGCGGCCGCCTTTCGCGATCCGCGTTTTCCGCCGCTCAGCGACAGGGAATTTGATCAGCTTGATTACCATATTTCCATTCTCAGCCCCAGCGAACCGATAGAATTTGAATCAGAAAATGATTTGCTGAATAAGTTACGCCCCGGTATAGATGGCCTGATACTGGAGGAACGGGGACGACGCGGCACGTTCCTGCCTTCAGTCTGGGAAAGCCTGCCCAGCCCCCGCCAGTTCCTGGCGCAACTAAAGGTCAAAGCCGGGCTGCCGGCTGATTACTGGTCGGACAGTATCAAAGTGGAACGCTACACGGTGGAAGACATCAAAAGCCCCCCCTGAAGCTAGATTATTGTAAATAACGCATAGGACGCAAAGACGCGGAGGCGCAGAGAAAAAATTATTAATAATAAAAACTCCGCATCCTGACGGTTCAGATTGTTCCTTAAAATATAGGGGAAAATGAGTTATACGAATTTCGGATTGTAAATAATTTTTAAGCCAGAATGATAATCTCTGCGCCTCCGCGTCTTTGCGTCCTCTGCGATAAAAACAAATACTTAAAGAATTGGAAAAAATTCCTATCTCGGACCCTGAACCGTGCGGCATTCACCCACCGAATCCTCAAGGCAGTTGCGCCCGTCCACCCAGATGGCGTTGTCCAGCCGTGCGCTATCAAGCCGAATATCCTGCATTTTTGCGCCGGTAAAATCGACATAACTTAAATCGGCATCAGTGAAATCGGCATAACTCAGATCCGCGCGCTGGAGGTTGCTGCCTTTCATCTGCGCCTGCCTGAAATCCACATAGCTGAGATTGGCCATGCTTAAATCGGTGTACATCAGACTCGCGCCTGACAGGTTTGATCCAAACAGGTTGGCACCGCTGAGGTTGGCGCTGTCAAGATTGGCGCCCCGCAGATCGGACTTCAATGACTGCAGGCCGGACATGCGGCAATTGCGCCAGTTCACCCCGGCGTGAGCCGGGGCATCACAGTTCGGCTGTTCAATCTGAGTTTGTGGAGAAAAATAAAACCCGGCATAAATCAGCCCGGCGACGGCCAGTAGCACCACGATAGCCTGCACGGCTGAAAACTCACGCCGTTGCATAAAGCGTTTGTAGATGGATTCCCGGTGGCTGCGATATTCCAGCACCTCCTCCGACTCGGGTGAGCGGCGCGAATCGGCATGCGCACCATGTTCAGGTCGGCGTTCATCCGCCCAGCGCCGTGCCGCCTTGAGCCGCTCCTGCGCCTGTTCATCCGACAGGTCCCCCTGCAGCGCCTCCGGCAGCAGATCCTGACGGGACTGAATCGTCACCCAGTTTTCCCGGTCCTCGCTAACCTCATCACTCAGACGAAAGCGCCCCAGCAACAGTGACTGGGAAATCTGTTTGGGCGGGAACGGCCCATGTATGTCGTTGTTCCTGCGAATATAGAGCGGCGGATGTTTTGTCATAGGTGCTTTACGAATACGTTTGTTTTCTTTGTTTATTCCAGTGTTTTCACACTTTTTCATGCTCAGGCTTAGTATATGCAAATATTCAGAAAATACCTGTCCAGCCGTTATACTGTTATCGGCACATTCTTATGGAAATTAAAAATCCTGGCGGCCCGCCGCCGCCCACACAACCCGAATCTCCGCTTTCAACCAGTAAAAGCGGCGCTGTTCCGCGCCCGCCGATCACCCCATTGCCTCCCGCACAGCCCGCCTGGCAAAGCGGGCAGATCCTGCAGGCATTAGTGATCAAGGCAACGCCGGAACAGCTATTACTCAATATTCAGGGTGTTCAGGCCAGCATTGTGCGTCCCCCTGCCCTGTCCCTGCACCCGGGCGACCGACTGCAGCTTGAAGTCCTGAAAAATACGCCACAACCACAGCTCAAACTGCTCGAGGTACAACCTGCAGCTGCCACGATCATCAATCGCGCCCTACGCACCAGCCTGCCCCGGCAACAGGCACTGCCGCCGCTACTGGCCAATATTGAATATCTCAGTCGCAACCCGGCAGCCGCAAACCAGTTAAACCGGGCCGTTCGCACCGCCGCGCAGCAACTCTATTACCAGATGCCAGTACCGGAAAACCTGCGCCAGCCGGCAGCATTGAAGCAGGCGCTCAAGCTCAGCGGCCCTTTTCTTGAACATAACCTGCAGACAGCACAACAGACAAGCGGCCTGAACATACAGCAGGATACCCGCATCAGCCTGTTACGTCTGGCGACTCAATTACAACACTACATTGCCCGTGAGACAGGCCAGACACAACTGACCCGCCAGCCACAACGCGCCACAGCGGCCGGAACAATCGGGCCGCAGCCAGGATCTGCCCGCCCCTCTCAGCAAACCACATTGCCAGTCAGCGCGGGCAATCCCAGAGCACAGCCTGCTGTTGCAGCCAGTCTGACGCAGACCTCACCACTCAGAGCCGCAGAGCAGTTGCTGCAACAGACCGAAGGCGTGCTGGCGCGCCTGCACATCCACCAGCTGCATCACCTCAAAAGCGAAGAAGCCGGTCGTCCCGGCTGGTCGATGGAATTGCCGGTTCGCAGCGAGCAGGGCATCAACCTGTTTGATCTTCGCATCCAGCGTGAAAACCACCCCGGCACACCCCCGAGTGATGAAGACAGCCAGGCCGATCGGCAACAGGCAGATCCGCGCTGGAGCGTACGGCTTGCGTTTGATCTGGAAGGACTGGGTCCGGTGCAGGCCGTGATCGCCCTGCAACAGGAACAGATCGCGGTACACTTTCATGCAGAAGAAGAACAAACCAGCGCGCTATTCAATCAATATCTGGACACGCTCGGTAGCCGGCTGCGTCATGCCGGGCTGGAGGTGGCGGGGATTGACTGTCGTCAGGGACAGCCCGAACCCGCAGCGGAAACAATCGGCTCCCCCATACTGGACGAACAGGTATGAGCGAACAGAGCCGCACACCGACACTGGCCGTTGCCCTGCAATACGACGGTGAAACAGCGCCGAAGGTGACCGCCAAGGGGGCAGGCGATATTGCCGAGCAGATCCTCGCCATCGCCCGCGAACACGATGTGCCTCTGCAGGATAATCCGGAACTGGTGAAAGTGTTATCGAAGATCGAACTGGGCGATCAAATCCCCGAAGCGCTTTATCTTGCCGTGGCTGAAGTGATCGCCTTTGCCTATATGCTCAAGGGCAAAGTGCCGAAGGGGTATGGGGAGTAAACCATCCTTTAGATATAACCAGATTGATCGCAGAGAACGCAGAGGCGCGGAGGCGCGGAGATTTACAAATGTTATTTAACTCGTCATTCCGGCATAGGCTTAGTCGGAATCCATAGTTCGAGTATCTGGATTCCGGCTAAGCCTATGCTGGAATGACATCGTCTGTGATTTTCCTTTGCATGGTCATGCAGGGTTTACATCATGGAGGGTAAAATGCTCGCGGGGTGCACTTCGTCTCGGGTTCAGTTTGATTTTCTCTGCGTCTCCGCGCCTCTGCGTTCTCCGCGTTAAAATTCAAACCTGTTTCATTCCGCACTTCCTACGCTTCGCTCCGGTCGCACAGTAGAACCTCGCTTCGCGAGTTTCATTCCGCACTTCCTACGCTTCGCTCCGGTCGCATATGCGGGAACAGAAGCACATCGCGGATGGAAGGCGCATCGGTGAACAGCATCACCAGTCGATCGATGCCGATGCCTTCTCCGGCGGTGGGCGGCATGCCGTGTTCCAGTGCGGTGACATAGTCCTGATCAAAGAACATGGCTTCCTCATCACCGGCTTCTTTTTCCGCCACCTGGTTGCGGAAACGCTCAGCCTGATCCTCAGCGTCATTCAGTTCCGAGAAACCATTGGCGATTTCACGCCCGCCGACGAAAAATTCAAACCGATCAGTGACAAAGGGATCATCATCACTGCGCCGCGCCAGCGGTGAAACTTCAGTCGGGTAAGCGGTAATAAAAGTGGGATCCATTAAACGATGCTCAACGGTTTTCTCGAATATTTCAATCTGCACCTTGCCCAGTCCGTAGCTGTCTTTTAGCGGAATACCCAGGCGCTCGGCAATGGCGCGTGCCTTCTCGCTATCATCCAGCTCCGCTTCGCTGATATCATCGTTGAAGTGCAGAATGGATTCTTTCACCGTCATCCGGGTAAAAGGTTTGCCAAAGTCATATTCATCTCCCTGGTATTGAATCAGGGTTTTGCCAATCACATTTTCCGCGATTGAGCGCAGCATTTCTTCAGTGATATCCATTAAATCATGATAAGTCGCATAGGCTTCATAGAATTCAATCATGGTGAATTCAGGATTATGCCGCGTGGATAATCCTTCATTACGGAAGTTGCGATTGATTTCAAACACCCGTTCGAAACCGCCGACTACCAGACGTTTTAAATACAGCTCCGGCGCAATGCGCAAATAAAGATCCATGTCGAGCGCATTGTGATAGGTGCTAAAGGGACGCGCCGTGGCACCGCCGGGTATCACCTGCATCATCGGTGTTTCCACTTCGAGGAAGTTTTTATTGCTTAAAAACTCACGGATGTGGCTGATGATTTTAGAGCGAAGCATAAACGTCCGGCGTGATTCCTCGTTCATAATCAAATCAAGATAACGTTGGCGATAACGGGTTTCCTGATCCGACAGACCCTGGAATTTTTCCGGCAGTGGACGCAGCGCTTTGGTCAACAGGCGAATACTATCCACCTTTACCGATAGTTCGCCTTTATTGGTTTTCATCAACCTGCCTTCAGCACCGATGATGTCGCCCAGATCCCATTTTTTAAACTGCTCGTTATAAAAGCCTTCGGGCAATTCATCACGGGTAACGTACAACTGGATACGACCCGACATGTCCTGCACGGTTGCAAAACTGGCCTTGCCCATCACCCGCTTTAACATCATACGACCGGCGACACTAACCCGAACACCCAGTTCATCCAGTTCTTCCTTGCTCTTCTCACCGTATTCGGCGTGCAGCTCGCCAGCCATGACATTGCGACGAAAATCATTCGGAAAGGCCACCCCCTGTTCGCGCAAGGCTGCCAGTTTTTCACGCCGCTGGGCTATGAGCTTGTTTTCGTCTACTTCGGGTTGTGCCGGTTTCTGCTTTTGTTTTTCGTTTGCCATTGCCTTGTTTCTCAATTTACGCTTCATTGTTGGGCTTCGTTTCACTCAGCCCAACCTACAGTGTTTTCTATAGTTCAAAATTTCATTCTATCGTAGGTTGGGCTGAATGATGGTTATGAAGCCCAACAATAGCGCTGTGGTTAAAATATTTTACAAACCCGCTTTCAGGCTGGCTTCAATAAACTTGTCAATGTCGCCATCGAGTACGGCCTGGGTATTGCTGGTTTCCACGCCGGTGCGCAGATCCTTGATGCGTGACTGATCCAGCACATAGGAACGGATCTGACTACCCCAACCGATATCGGACTTGCTTTCTTCCAGCGCCATTTTCTCTGTATTCTGTTTTTGCAGCTCCATTTCATACAACTTCGCCTTTAACTGTTTCATGGCGTTGTCCTTGTTCTGGTGCTGCGAGCGTCCGCTTTGACACTGTACCACGATCCCTGATGGTAAATGGGTGAGACGAATAGCCGAGTCTGTTTTGTTGACATGCTGACCACCGGCGCCGCTGGCGCGGTAGGTGTCGATGCGCAGGTCGGCGGTGTTGATTTCAATTTCGATATTGTCGTCAACTTCGGGCGAGACAAATACGGAGGCAAACGAAGTGTGGCGGCGGTTGCCTGAATCAAACGGGGATTTGCGTACCAGACGATGGACACCGGTTTCCGTGCGCAACCAACCGTAGGCATAGTCGCCGGTGTATTTAATGGTCGCGCTTTTGATACCGGCGACTTCGCCGTCGGAAACTTCGATCAGTTCGGTTTTAAAGCCACGCCGTTCGCCCCAGCGCAGGTACATGCGCAGTAGCATCTCGGCCCAGTCCTGTGCTTCGGTGCCACCGGAACCGGCCTGAATGTCGAGAAAGGCATTATTGGCATCCATTTCGCCGGAGAACATGCGCTGAAATTCCAGCTTCGTCAGTTTCTCTTCCTGCGCCTGCAAATCCTGCTTTACAAAATTAACCGTATCCTCGTCGTTTTCCTCAGCCGCCATTTGCAGAAGCTCACGAGCATCCGCCAGCGTCTCATCCAGTCCGGAAACCGTATCGACGATCAGTTCCAGCTGGGCGCGTTCCCGCCCCAGTTCCTGCGCACGTTTGGGATCATCCCAGACCGAGGGTTGTTCCAGTTCCCGACAGACTTCATCCAGCCTTTCACGCTTGACTTCGTAGTCAAAGATACCCCCTGAGCGCATCAACGCGCGTCTGCATATCCTTGATTTGCGTGAAAATCGGGTTGAGTTCTAACATTTCGTCGGCCACCTGCAAAGAAAGGTGGCGATTATACCCACTCTGCCTCCATCCGTGTAGCGCTTTGCGCAGCAGGAAAAGTCCGTTTTACAGACCGGAAAGATATTCGGATACCGCATCAATCTCGGCATCGGTCAACTTCACTGCAATATCCGCCATCATACCGCCCGGATCATTGCGCCGTGTTTTTGCCTTGAAATCCCTGAGCGTTTTTACCAGATAATCCTTGTGCTGTCCGCCAACAACTGGAAAATAGGGATTCGATTTCGACATGCCCTTGCCGTTCTTGCCATGGCAGTTCACACAACCATAAACCCCTCGTTTCTGATCGCCCTTTAAATAAAGGGTCCTGCCCTGCAGCGCTTTTTTTGATTTCACTGCCACACCCTTCATCGTTTTCTGGATAGCGAAGAAAGCTGCAATATCAGCCAGGTCAGCGGCGCTGCCCGCCGTCGCTGCCATGCCGCTCATAATCGGATCAGCACGCTTGTTATGTAGAAAATCATTCACCTGCTTAACGGTATAATCCGCATATTGCCCCGCCAGCTTGGGAAAATTTGGCGCCAGACTATTGCCATCCTCACCGTGACAACCGGTGCAGGCAGCCGCCTTGTCCTTGCCTTTAACAGGATCCCCTGCAGCCTGTGTCAGAATTCCATAAGACAATAGCGAAACCGTAGACAGCATCAGAACTACTTTTTTTACAACAGCCATTATCACACCTCATATGCTTATTAATTTAGATAATAAAGCGATCCCTGCAGTAATTCCAGTATTCGCACCCGCATCTGTTTCCTGATTACAGTTCAACAGCATTTTTATTATCCGCCTCTGGAACAAGGTGCTGGACAATCAGCTGCAAGCTGCGCGCACCCCTGAATTCATTAATGTCCAGTCGGTACACCACGCTCAGCCATTCAACATTTTCCGGCCAGTCGCTATCGGTAGTGTTAAAAGCAATCGCGTCTATCGGCTCACCATTTTCTTTAGCGAGCACCATTTTCAGATGTTTCTCGCCTACGATGCGGCTTTGCAACAGGCGAAATACCCCCTCAAACAGCGGTTCTTCAAAACCCTGCCCCCAGGGACCGGCAACGCCCAGCAATTCAGCTATCTCGATGTTTTGTTCTGCCGCGTTTAATTCACCGTCGGTTTCAATCAGCCCCTGCAGGCAATCAGCATCAAGATGGCGGCGAACCTCCTTATCAAATGCGTCGGCAAACGACGCATAATGTTCTTCCCTCAGGCTCAGGCCGGCGGCCATGGCATGACCGCCAAAACGACTCAAAAGATCGGGATGGCGCGTCGCTACCGCATCCAGCACATCGCGAATATGCACCCCTCTGACCGAACGCGCCGAGCCCTTGATCTGATCATTCGCCGTACGCGCAAAAGCGATCACCGGGCGGTGCAGGCGATCCTTTATCCTCGATGCCAGAATACCCACCACACCTTCATGCCATTCGGGTTCGAACAAACACAGGCCAACAGGCAATGTTTTATCGTCGTCATCCAGGCGCATATCAGTGAGCAGATCCAGCGCCTGCTGTTTCATCTCATCCTCAATCAGACGACGTTCCCGATTTAGCGTATCCAGTTGTTGTGCTGCCCCCATTGCGGCATGTTCATCGGTCGCCAGTAGACATTCAATCCCCAGACTCATGTCATCCAGCCGGCCGGCGGCATTGAAGCGCGGCGCAATTGCAAAGCCAATATCACTGCTGGAAAGCGTCCATAGCTGCCGTCCCGCCACCGTTGCCATAGCCTTCAGGCCGGCGCACAGTTGACCGGCGCACATACGCGCCAGCCCCTGTGAGACCAGAATCCGGTTATTATGATCCAGCGCCACTACATCCGCGATCGTGCCCATCGCCACCAGATCCAGCCACTGGGCCAGGTTGGGTTCTTCGATATTGTTTTTTTTAAACCAGTCTTGCTTGCGCAGGTGAGCACGCAGCGCCATCAGCACATAGAACATGACGCCGACCCCGGCCAGGTTCTTACTGGCAAAGTTGTCACCCGGTTGATTGGGATTAACAATGGCATCAGCCTGTGGCAATTGGGTTCCCGCCAGATGATGATCCGTTACCAGCACCTGCACACCACGCGCCTTTGCCGCCGCCACGCCTTCAATACTTGAGATGCCATTATCAACGGTAATGATCAGATCAGGTTTGTATTCCAGCGCCACCTCGACGATCTCGGGCGTCAGGCCATAGCCATATTCAAACCGGTTGGGAACCAGATATTCAAGCTGTGTAAAACCAAAGGCGCGCAGCCCCCTGATAGCAAGCGCGGTACTGGTAGCGCCGTCACAATCAAAGTCACCAACCACGAGAATGCGTTTCTGCGCCGCAAGCGCCGCACTCAAAATCTGCACGGCATCGTCCATGCCTTTAAGCTGATCGAAGGGAAGTAGCTGACTGAAACTGTAATCCAGATCCTGCGTCTTTTTAATCTGCCGAGCGGCATAGATGCGTTGTAACAGCGGTGACACCCCGTCCAGCTCCGGCAGGGTGTCAGGCAGGGTTCGGCGTTTTATAATGGTTTTCATAATTCCCAATTAATGATTGATGGGTTTCGCTCTCGCTCTACCCATCCTACGGACTGCTTCATACTTTCATGCAGGATGGGTAGAGCGAGAGCGAAACCCATCAATAAAAACTTCCGTAATCGGTTTTGTCCGCCGCCACCAGCGTCTGAACATTTTCCTGTCTAAACTAAACTGCATGTCCTTTCCGGCAAGCAGAACAATAGAATCAAGTTCTCCCGTCGCGAGTAATTCCAGTAATACACTTATCCAGTTATTCTCAAACTGTTCCAGCGCCCTGATCCAGGCATACAGATCGTGGTGTTGTATGGCTGGAACAAATTCATCACTCGCCAGCAATATCCTGTTAACCGGCCCATCTATAACCAGCCTGTCGTTAATACTCATCGCCCGTCTGTCACAGCCACTCCAGTTTGCCAGCGCATCCAGTAATTCGCCTGTGCCTGTAATGCTTTGCCAGTCAGCAGTTGCTTTCTCTGTCAAGTTGCCTTCGCCCCAGAGCCAGAGACTGCTGACGGGCGGTTGTCCCTGCGCTTCACGTTTTTGATTCAACGGATGAGCAAACAGCAACATCTGTATTTCATTCTGTATGCGCTGCCAGTAATGACTATCCCGCCCCTGAGGAAGTTTATCGCCTATCGGCTGTTGTACAAGTTGCGCCACTGGTGTCGTCGTTATTGCAGCTTGCTGTGGCAACTTCAATACCCAGCGATGCGGCGTCAAAACCTCAAGCGACCAGCTTTCCTCGAGGAAATGTGTATTGATAGTGACAGCCAGTTCACGCGCATCATCCTGTGAAAGATCCAGTTCCTCATGCGCCAGCAATACGGCACTGGTCAGGTCAGGCTGAATGTAAACTGGATCGGCACATATATAAAAAACATCCTGTTCTATCGAGCCTGTAACCAGCTTGTGACTCAATGCCGCAGCCGGTAATTTTTCAAGCTGAAACAACCAGGCCAGACCAGCATGCCAGTCGTGAATGTTAACTGGTTTTTTTTCAGCGCGGGACAGAAAGCGTTGAAGATTTTTTAATTCTGGAATGTCACCTTCTGGCAGATGTTTGAGTTCCCTGACCAGTCCCAGGAGATCCGGGACAAAGAAGGTGACAGATCGGTGGGACATTGATGTAATCTCTGAACATATCGTCGGCAACCGTAGCCTGGGCTAAGCGTCCAACAAAAGCAACAAACCATCGCACGATGTGGCCAAGAAATGTAGGGTGGGCATGGTTTTTATGCCCACGCGAAATCTATTAAACTACTGCGTGGGCGACCGAAGGAAGTGCCTGTGGTGCACAAAAAACGTGCCCACCCTACGGAGAAATTAGTCCATATTATCCAGAATCGCAGCCTTCACTTTATCCAGCGTCGCATCGATGGTGATCAGCGGACGGGTGCTCTGTTTAATTGCCGTATCCGGATCTTTCAGACCGTGACCGGTCAGCGTGCAGACGATCTTGCTGCCTTCGGGAATTTTACCGGCATTAATATCCTTGATCGCCCCGGCCAGTGAAGTGGCCGAGGCCGGTTCGCAGAATACGCCTTCCTTCTCGGCCAGCAGTTTCTGCGCGGCGAGGATTTCCTCGTCGGTGCATTCGTCGAACCAGCCCTTCGATTCTTCTTTCACTTTCCAGGCCTTGTCCCAGCTTTGCGGATGGCCGATGCGAATTGCAGTAGCCACGGTTTCAGGATCATCGACCATTTCACCGCGCATAAAGGGCGCTGAACCCGCCGCCTGATAACCCAGCATCTGCGGACGATTGTTAACGATGCCGTTTTCATGATATTCGCTGTAACCCATCCAGTGCGCGGTAATGTTGCCTGCATTGCCTACGGGAATGCAGTGGAAGTCCGGTGCAGTGCCCAACTCTTCAATAATTTCAAAGGCTGCTGTCTTCTGCCCCTGAATACGATAAGGGTTGATAGAATTTACAATCGTCACCGACGCCTGCTCGCCAACTTCCTTCACCAGTTGCATACCGGCATCGAAGTTGCCCTTGATCTGAATCACCACCGCGCCGTGCATCATCGCCTGTGCGAGTTTACCTAACGCAATCTTGCCATCCGGGATCAGCACAAATGCAGTAATGCCCGCACGCGCGGCATAGGCCGCCGCCGCGGCCGAGGTATTGCCGGTAGAAGCACAGATAATCGCCTTGCTGCCCTCTTCCACCGCCTTGGTCACCGCCATGGTCATACCGCGATCCTTGAACGAACCGGTCGGGTTCAGACCTTCGTATTTCACATAGATATCGACATCCTTGCCCAGATGATCGGGAATGTTATGCAGACGAATCAGCGGCGTGTTGCCCTCGCCCAGGCTGATGATACGGGTGTCATCATGCACCGGTAAACGATCACGGTATTTATCGATCAAGCCTGTGTAGCGGTTACGAAACGGCATTGTTATTACTCCTGAAATCTAAAAATTTGTTTTAACGCAGAGAACGCAAAGACGCGGAGGCGCAGAGATAAAAGAATATAGATTTTTTAATTAAAACTCTGCGTCTTTGCGCCTCAGCGTTCTCTGCGTTTAATACGCTCAACTTGCATCCAGCGATTCCATACGAATGCGGGTGACTTCGCCATGGATGCTGTCCAGCGCTTCGATATTGCTGATCGCCTGGTTCATCTGTTTTTCCAGCACGGTATGGGTGAGCATGATAATACTGGCCTTATCGGAATCAGGTTGTGGTTCTTTCTGGATGATGGCTTCGATGCTGATCCCCGAATCGCCCAGAATGCGGGTCACATCGGCCAGTACGCCGGGGCGGTCATCGGCCTGCATGCGCAGATAATAGGCGGTTTCCACCTCATCCATGGAAAGAATCGGCAGATCGGACAGGGCGTCCGGCTGGAAGGCAAGATGCGGCACCCGGTTTTCCGGATCCGTCGTCAATACCCGCACCACATCCACTAAATCGGCGACCACGGCGGAAGCGGTGGGTTCATCCCCGGCACCGGCGCCATAATAGAGCGTTGGCCCTACGGCATCGCCCATTACCAGCACCGCATTCATGACGCCATCGACATTGGCAATCAGCCGTCTTTCCGGGATCAGGGTGGGATGCACGCGCAGTTCCACCCCTCTGTCGGTGCGGCGACTGATGCCCAGATGCTTGATACGGTAACCCAGCTCTTCGGCAAAATTCACATCCTCACGGGTAATTTTGCTTATGCCTTCGGTAAAAGCGGCTTCGAACTGCAGGGGCAGGCCAAAGGCGATGGAGGCCAGAATAGTCAGCTTGTGGGCGGCATCGATGCCCTCCACGTCAAAGGTCGGATCGGCCTCGGCGTAACCCAGCTCCTGCGCTTCTTTGAGCACATCGTCGAAATCACGCCCCTTGTCACGCATCTCGGTGAGAATAAAATTGCCGGTGCCGTTGATAATGCCGGCCAGCCACTGAATTTTATTACCCGCCAGCCCTTCACGAATGGCCTTGATAATGGGAATGCCGCCCGCCACCGCCGCTTCGAAGGCCACCATCACGCCCTTGTCCTGCGCAGCAGCAAAAATCTCATTACCGTGTTTGGCAATCAGCGCCTTGTTGGCGGTCACCACATGCTTGCCCTGGGCTATGGCCGCCATCACCAGATCTTTTGCCAGGCCGTCGCCACCGATAAGTTCAATGATGATTTCCACTTCACTGTCATTGACCACCGCCATGGGATCGGTCGTCAGAGTGATACCATCCGTGTCGCAGATGCGTGGTTTGTTCAGATCGCGCGCCGCTGCATGGGTGATAACGATCCCACGACCGGCGCGGCGGGCAATTTCTTCCACATTACGTTTTAATACATTGACTGTGCCGCCACCGACAGTACCCAGTCCCAGAAGTCCTACCTTTACCGCATCCACTATGCTTTTCCTCTCATCATTTATCCGCATTTTTTTAACCTGAATTAATCAGTTGAATCGTAGCGAGAGCGACTATGGTGCGGAAGATAAAAGACTTTTTGGGATATTTTGGACGAAGGCGTATCACCCATACGCTGAGTTCAAAATATCCCAAAAAGTCTTTTAGATTCTGTGCCATAGGCGTTCGCAGTAGATTCAACTGATTAATTTAGGTTTCAACATATCCCGTATGCCGCGAACGGCCTGACGAGTGCGGTGTTCATTTTCAATTAATCCGAAGCGCACATGATCATCGCCGTATTCACCAAAGCCGATGCCCGGTGAGACCGCCACTTTCGCTTCTTTTAGTAACAGTTTGGAAAACTCCAGTGAGCCCATCTCGCGGTAGGGTTCTGGAATCGGCGCCCAGACAAACATGGTCGCCCGGGGTTTTTCAATCTTCCAGCCGATGGCATTAAGGCCGTCACAGAGCACATCACGGCGGCTGCGATACATCTCGGCAATTTCATGTACGCAATCCTGCGGTCCTTCCAGCGCGGTAATGGCCGCCACCTGGATGGGTGTGAACATGCCGTAATCCAGATAGGATTTCATTCGCGCCAGCGCCGCTACCAGGGCAGGATTACCGCACATGAACCCCACTCGCCAGCCGGGCATATTGTAACTCTTGGAGAGGGAGTAAAACTCCACCGCCACTTCCATAGCACCCGGAACCTGGAGAATAGACGGCGCTTTATAACCATCAAAAACAATATCGGCATAGGCCAGATCATGAACCACCCAGATTTCATGTTCACGACAGATTTCCACTACCTTTTCGAAGAACTCCAGCTCCACACATTCAGTGGTCGGATTGCCGGGAAAATTCAGCACCAGCATCTTCGGCCGCGGCCAGGAGTCCTTGATCGCTTTTTCCAGTTCTTCAAAAAAATCCACCCCGGGAACCATCGGCACATGGCGAATATCTGCACCGGCAATGATGAAGCCATAGGGATGAATGGGATAGGCCGGACTCGGCACCAGCACTGCATCGCCCGGACCGACGGTCGCCAGCGCCAGATGGGCCAGACCTTCCTTTGAACCAATGGTGACAATCGCCTCTGATTCCGGATCAAGCTCGACGTCGTAGCGGCCTTGATACCAGTTGCAGATAGCCCGGCGCAGACGCGGAATGCCGCGAGACAGGGAGTAACGGTGCGTATCCGGGCGTTGGGCGACTTCGACCAGCTTGTCAACGATATGCTGTGGCGTGGGCTGATCCGGGTTGCCCATACCAAAATCAATGATATCCTCCCCCCGCGCCCGTGCGACCGCCTTAATTTCATTGACGATATTGAACACATAGGGGGGCAGGCGTTTAATTCTGGGAAAATCGTCGATCAAGGGGCTATCCGGCTCAAATTGAATTTAGTTTCAAGCCAGGCTCCAGCGCCCGGCAAAGCTGGTAACATTAACGGGTGAGCGGGCATACTGTCAATGTGTCGAGGCCGCTCATTCCATATTAACAGGCCCCGGCATCAGAGCCGTCATCAGAGGTAGTATAGAAGTGAAGTTTGTCGAGGAAAAACACAGCGGCCTGCGTATTCACGGCTATGCCAGCCAGCGCATCGATCTGCTGATCCCCTGTGAACTGCAACTGGATGTGACCCAGGATCTCCATCAGGATCCTGAAACCGGCCTTTATCCGCTAATTTCCAGTTTCATCATCAGCCGCGGCCAGCTTGTCCCAGACTGGCCCGTTTCCAGCTTTGCGCACCTTAACGCCGCCGCCATGGAAACCGTATGCCAGCTGGGGCCAGAGCTGATTATTCTGGGAACAGGTTCAAAATTGCAGTTTCCCGACGCCGAAATCACTCGACCGGTACACGAAGCGGGAATTGGGCTGGAAATCATGGATACAGCCGCCGCCTGCCGGACGTTTAACCTGCTGGCGGGAGATGGCCGGCATGTGGTGGCGGCGATTATACAGGGACGAGGGACGAGGGACGAGGGACGATAAAGTATAATCGTTGAAACAAATTCTACCTGTTATTCTTCACCAGGCGCTTTTCAAAAGATTTTTCCTCGTCACTCGTCCCTTGTCACCCGTCACTTATTTAAATAAGGCATCCACGGAGTAACCTTCTTTCTCCAGTATGTCGCGCAGTTTTTTCAGTGCTTCGAGCTGGATCTGGCGCACCCGTTCGCGGGTTACACCGATGGTATTGCCGACTTCTTCCAGGGTCGAGACGTCATAACCATGCAGGCCGAAGCGGCGTTCCACCACTTCACGCTGCTTGTCACTCAACTGTGCCAGCCACTGTTCAATATTAGCCTTGACATCATCATCCTGTAACAACACCACTGGATCGACGTTATTTTCATCCGGGATCGCATCAAGCAGGGAATTGTCGGCATCATGTCCCATGGGGCTATCTACCGAGGCGATACGCTCGTTCAGCCCCAGCATGCGCTTGACGTCTTCAATCGGCTTGTCCAGCTTCTCGGCTATTTCCTCGGCACTGGGTTCGTGATCCAGGGTCTGGGAAAGATGCCGTGCTGCGCGCAGATAAATATTGATTTCCTTGACCACGTGGATCGGCAGACGAATGGTGCGGGTCTGGTTCATAATCGCGCGTTCGATAGTCTGGCGTATCCACCAGGTGGCGTAGGTTGAAAAACGAAAGCCACGTTCCGGATCAAATTTTTCCACTGCGCGAATCAGTCCAAGGTTGCCTTCTTCGATCAGGTCCAGCAGCGCCAGTCCGCGGTTGAGATAGCGTCGCGCAATCTTCACCACCAGGCGCAGATTGCATTCGATCATTTTCCTGCGCCCCGATTCATCGCCCTTCAACGCCAGGCGAGAATAATATTTTTCTTCATCGGCGGTCAGCAGGGAGGTAAAACCAATTTCCCCCAGATACAGGCGGGTAGCATCCAGTTGTCCATCAGGGATACTGCCTGCCTGATATTTTACTTTCCTGTCCTTTTTATCATCTTTATTACCCCCATCGACAGTGTCTACTTCCAGTTCAATATCGGAATCGGCATCAAGCACTTCGTCCTCTTTCGGGAGAATAGTATCGTCTTTATCTTCCATTACTTCAGAAACGGCTTCCACGTTGGCTGGCTCCATGTTTTTGTTGTTGAAAGGATGCTTGTCGTCATTGCCCATGATGCAGTTTCAAACCTTCATTAACGTTTTTTGGGTAAATACTTCAAGGGGTTAGAAGGTTTTCCATTACGTCTGATTTCAAAATGCAACATCGGCCTGCTGGCTTCACTATTACCCATATCGGCAATTTTCTGGCCAAACTTTACCTTTTCGCTTTCTTTCACGAATATATCGCGATTATGCGCATAGGCGCTAAAGTAAGTTTCATTGTGCTTGATAATAATCAGGTTTCCATAGCCGCGCAGACCATTGCCACTGTACACGACTTCACCGCTTGCAGCGGCATATACAGGCTGGCCAGTCCGACCGGCGATATCCAGCCCTTTCTTGCCGGGATCCCTGTCTGAATATCGACTGATGATCTTTCCAGCTGTCGGCCAGCGCCATGTTATTTTTGTATTCTTATTATTATTTTTTTTCTGTGACACTGCATGCTTTTTATTTGCGGCCAATGTCACAGTCCTGTGTTTCGATACTACCTTAGTTTTTATTTTAGGTGCAGATTTTTTTTCCTGTTTGCCCGCTAATTTTATCTTCTGCCCCGGATAAATCGTGTAGGGGCGCGGGATGTTATTCCAGGCCGCAAGCTTGCGGTAATCATAACCATGTTGCCAGGCGATGGAATACAGGGTCTCGCTCTTGCGCACTACATGTACAGCCTGTTGGTACTTTTTTGAATAGCGACCATCGCCAAAGTTAACAAAGCGGCTGCTGCAGGCGTTAAGCAGCAGAGTCGCCAGCAAAAACAGTATTAACCCGCACTTCTCACCAGAATGACGAACCCTCGCTTGATCTTTGAATCCACAAAGGATTTTCCTCAGTCGGAAATACGCACTGTTATTCCACTCCTTCGGAAAATTCTTTGTGGATCCAATTCTCTGCGCGATCATCTCGCCCTCTGGTGAGAAATGCGGGTTAAGCGAACTCGCATCTCTCGGCGCATTAATTTTTCAGGGTAAACCAGGCTACAAGCACCACCACTACCAGCACCCAGCCAATACGATCGATATAGCGACGCAACGTCTGTTCCATTTTCTCTCCTCCCCAGACCATCAATCCCGCCACCAGAAAGAAACGAGCGCCACGACCAACAATCGAAGCCAGCACAAAGGGCAGAAAGGCCATGCCCACCACACCCGAAGTGATGGTGAAAACCTTATAGGGAATGGGGGAAAACCCGGCCAGCAACACCACCCAGATCCCCCAGGTATCGAACCAGGCCCGCGCCATTTCATAACGCTCCCAGTAACCCGCGCTGTGCAACAGGGGTTCAACCAGATCAAAGGCAAACATGCCGATCGCATAACCGGCAATGCCGCCGGTAACCGAAGCCAGGGTGGTGATCATTGCATAACGCCAGGCGCGCGTCGTTTTTGCCAGCGACATGGGGGCCAGCATCACATCCGGCGGCACCGGAAAAAATGATGACTCGGCAAAACTCAGGCCGGCAAGATACCAGGGGGCATGACGGTGTTCGACCCAACGCATAACCATTTCAAACAGACGGGAAAACACCTTCACTTACTCTCTCCTTTTATGAGGGGAACAAAACTAACCCAGTCCAGCAGAGTTTCGCTGAAACTGTCACCAGCACGGGTAATCAGGCGCAAACGCTGGGCATCGGCGCGGCCACAGGGAATCACCAGGCGTCCGCCATCAGCCAGCTGCTTCAACAGCTCCTCCGGCACCTGTTCCGGCGCCGCGGTGACGATAATCCCGTCGTAGGGGCCAAACGGTTCCCAGCCCCAGCTGCCATCACTGAGCTGGAAGCGCAGATTACGAAGCTGCAGTTCAGCCAGGCATTTTTTCGCTCGGGCATGCAACTCGGGGATACGCTCGACGGTATAAACCTGATCCACCAGCTGCGCCAGTACCGCGCTCTGATAACCGGAGCCGGTGCATATCTCAAGCACTCGGTGACACGGACCTCCGCCCAGCAGCACTTCGCTCATACGGGCAACGATATAGGGTTGGGAAATGGTCTGGCCATAGCCGATGGGCAGGGCCGTGTCCTCGTAGGCGCGAGTGGCCAGCGCCTCATCGACAAAAATATGCCGGGGCGTAGTGCGCATCACAGCCAGCACCCGCTCATCCTCGATGCCTTCATCACGGAGACGGGCGATCAGCCGATCCCGGGTACGCTGCGAGGTCATGCCTATGCCGGCCAGCTTGTTCGAGAACAACGCTTACAGCTCCTTCAACCAGTCCTGCAGCACAGGAATACTTTCATGGCGAGTTAGATCCACCTGGATCGGCGTCACCGACACATAGCCCGTACGCACAGCATGAAAATCCGTTCCCGGCCCGGCATCCTGCTCGGCTCCCGGCGGCCCCACCCAGTAGATTGCCCGCCCGCGTGGATCCCTGTCCCGGATCACCGGCTCCGCCTTGTGACGGTGCCCCAGACGGGTAGCCTGAAAGCCCTTGAGTTCCTGCCAACGACAATCGGGGACATTTACATTAAGTATGGTATCCCATGGCAGTGGATCAGTTTGCATCTGTGTAATCAGATTTTCCGCCACCTGAGCCGCCGTCTCAAAGTGCTGTAAACCATTATTGCCCGCGAGTGAAACAGCAATGGCCGGCAGGCCCAGAAAACGCCCCTCCATGGCCGCCGCCACAGTGCCGGAATAAAGCACGTCATCGCCCATGTTAGCGCCGGCATTGATGCCTGACACTACCATGTCTGGCTCTACCTCGAGTAGACCGGTAATCGCCAGATGCACACAATAGGTCGGCGTGCCATCAACACGGATGAAGCCATTTGTCGCTTCCCGTGCACGAATGGGAAGTTCCAGAGTCAGGGAATTACTGGCGCCGCTGCGATCACGCTCGGGAGCAACAACGGTAATCTGCGCCAGTGATTCAAGCCTGTCAGCCAGGGCAGTGATTCCCGGCGCTTCGAAGCCGTCATCATTACTAATTAGAATGTGCATATCGTTATCTATTTGCCTATAGAAACAAAGACAAGGCAGGTTTACTATACTCGAAATCAGTACATCGCACACTTTATATAAATAATGCGCTCAGGCCTATGTAGAGATGAAAAAAAAACACGCTATTTCTGATGAAGATCGCAAACTGTTTCAGAAAAGCGTGGCCGACGCACGCAAGCTGGACGTTGAACCCCGCATCATGCCGGAAAAAACCCGACCCCCGCCCCGCCCGCTGCAACAGGAAAAAGATAACCAGCAGGTACTGGCGGACATGTTATCTGATCCGGTAGATCCGGCAGATATGGAAACCGGCGAAGAACTCCTGTTCGTACGCAACGGCATTCAGCAGCGAACCCTGAAAAAACTCAGGCGGGGAGAGTTCAGCATCGAGGCGGAACTCGATCTACACGGGCGCACCAAACTTGAAGCCCGGGAAGCCATTGTCGAATTCCTTTACTTCTGCCACAGCCACAGCCTGCGCTGCGTGCGCATCATTCACGGTAAGGGCCACGGTTCACTGGGCAAGCGTCCGATTCTGAAACAATACGTCAACCACTGGCTGCGCCAGCGTGATGACATCCTCGCCTTCTGCTCGGCACGGCAGGTGGATGGCGGTACCGGCGCGATTTATGTGTTGCTGAGAAAGAAAGGTTGAAACCGACCAAAGTGCCGCCATCAGCTATTCGTGTTTAACGCAGAGGACGCGGGGGCGCAAAGGGGCGCGGACAGGATGATTTTAAACCTTCGTAGGATGTGCTGAGTGGAACGAAGCGCATCGTTCGTGTCTCCAGGCCTGGAATGATGCGCTTCGTTCCACTCAGCACATCCTACACATTAATAATATCTGAACACCCTTTTGGAACAGTTATTTAGATCTTCTCCGCGCCTTTGCGCCTCCGCGTCCTCTGCGTTATTTACACCCAACCGACAAGTTCACGCAATACAACGGTAGCATAGGCGCCTGCTGGCAGTTCAAAACACAGGGCAAGCTGTTTCTGCTCGGGCCGGTATGTCCATTCCAGCTTCTCGGGAAGCACGCGCAGGGCGCGGCGGGATTGACTCAGCCCGGCTTTTTCCAGTCCCTGACAGAACAGGGGAAAACGCTCTGCCAGTTCCGCTTCCAGTTCCGCCGCATGCGCCCTGCTCTGTGTCTGCCCCCGCCCCCAGAGAATGCCGCTGGGGTGGATATCAAAGGTTTCGACACGCTGGCGAATTTCATCATCGACTTCATCAATCACAAAATAGCTGTTGGAACCGGCCAGCAACATGACATCACCGGTGATCGCCTGATTCCAGCTCTGCTGCTCTACTCGCTGTGAGAGCACATGGTTAAACAATTGAGAACGCGCGGCAGAAAGATACATGCTGCGCTGGTGACGTGATTTGATGCGTTTGCCCTCAAACATGGCGCGGGCCTGATCCAGATTTGAGCCCTCGATACCGAAGCGCTGCTCACCGAAATAGTTCGGCACGCCCTGCTGTTTTATTTTTTCCAGCCGGGCTTCGAGCGAAGCCGGTTCGCATGTAAGTTCACGAATCAGGAGTTCAAATCGATTCCCTTTTAACGCCCCGCGTCGCAATTTACGCCGGTGACGATGAACCTGAAGTACCTTGATATCGTCACTGTTCAGGGCTGTCCAATCCGGCTCATCCTTACCTGCCAGGCGCACACTGAACCATTGCGTGGTCACCGCCTGCCTGTCTTTCAGACCGGCGTAGCTGACGTCTTTTACCGCCACCGAAGCCAGACGCGCCAGCTGCTTTGCCAGCCAGTCGGTATTGGAATTACGTTTGCTGATCTGTAACAGGACGTGCTCACCCTCGCCATCCGGTTCGATGCCTGAAATTTCATCGACAATAAAATCTTCCGGGCAACTGCGGATAACGCCGCTGCATTCGGGCTTGCCGTAGGCATAGTGCAACGAATCAATCATGCTTTGATAAACGCAAAGGCGCGAAGACGCAAAGGGCACAAAGCCATAAAACAGAAACATTTCGAGATGAAATTTTCATTTTGACGGCCTGATTCTGAAAATTTCTCAGGGCTGATTTTGCTCAACCATAAATATACACCCACATGTAACAATAATGGTTGTGTACAGGAAACAAAAAACTTTGCGTTGCCGGCGTCTTTGCGTTGAAATGAGTCCGTCAAACCAGCAGCACCACCGCCTGTACGGCAATGCCTTCTGAACGTCCGGTGAAGCCCATTTTTTCCGTGGTTGTGGCCTTGACACTGACATTTTCGATACCGGTTTTCATGTCGGTCGCCAGCACTTCGCGCATGCGCTCGATGTAGGGCGCCAGTTTCGGCTGCTGGGCGATGATCGTAATATCGACATTGCCGATGCCGTACTCGCGCTGCTGCATCAATGTGACAACCTTGTGCAGAAGAATACGGCTGTCGATACCCCTGAACTCATCGCTACTGTCTGGAAAGTGCTTACCAATATCCCCCAGCGCCAACGCGCCCAGGATAGCATCGCACAGTGCATGAATGACGACATCACCATCAGAGTGAGCCTGCATACCCCGGTCATGTTCGATCTCGACCCCCCCCAGCAGCAGACGGCCACCTGTTTTGAAGGCGTGTGCATCAAAACCCTGTCCGATTCGCATTACGATGTTTCCTGTTGCTGAAGATAGAATTCGGCCAGGATTAAATCTTCAGGCCGGGTAATCTTGATATTGTCGGCATGGCCTTCGATCAGCATCGGTTTGTATTGCGCAAGTTCCATGGCCGAGGATTCATCGGTCACCAGCGCTTCCTTTTCCAGCGCCTCGGCAAGGGCATCCCGCAACTGGCCTAGACGGAACATCTGTGGCGTCAACGCATGCCATAAACAACTGCGATCAAGGGTATCCACGACGGTATTTTTCTCGTTAGCAAGCGTTCCCGTTGCACGCTTCATGGTATCACGCACGGGAATTGCCAACAGACCGCCAATCGCATCCTCATCAATGGCATCGATTAACAAACTGATGTCATCCGTTCGCACACAGGGGCGCGCAGCATCATGCACCAGCACCCAGTCATCATCATGCGCATGCGAAGACAGCACATGCAGGGCATTCAGCACCGAGTGACAACGCTCCACTCCACCGGTAGCCCGCCACAGGGGTTTATCAATAGAAAACTCCAGATCCCGCCAGTAAGCATCATCTTCGGAAAGCGCCACCACCAGTCCTTTAATCTCAGGGTGCGAGGCCAGCCGCTCAATCGTGTGAGCAATGACAGGTTTGCCGCAAAGTGGCAGATATTGTTTGGGAACGTCTGTACGCATGCGCTTGCCGACACCGGCAGCGGGAATGATGGCCCAGTGGTTTTTAAGTGACGAGGGACGAGTGACGAGGGACGAGGACATTAACGTAACCGAGTATTAATCAGTGCATCCGGGAAACATAATTACAGTTTCAGACAAAATAATTACAATGTTTTGCAATACCTTGTTCCTCGTCACTCGTCACTCGTCACTCGTCACTCGTCACTCGTCACTCGTCACTTGTATAAAAGTTTCCCCTTCCCTGATCATGCCCAGTTCGCTGCGCGCGCGTTCCTCAACCGCTTCCAGCCCCTGTTTGAGATCCTGCACTTCAGCGCCCAGCGCGGCGTTGCGTTGTTTCAGTTTGGCGTTTTCCTGTTGCTGGCTCTGCACCGCCTGTTGCAAATGATGCACCGTGGCCATACTGCCCTCACCCACCCACAAATCGTATTGCAGGAGCAGAAAAAGGAACAGCAGAATGGCCGCCAGTATTTTCATCTGTGTTTACGCAAGATTATAAAAAGCCCGTTTGCCAGAATAAACCGCTTCACCACCCAGGCCTTCAGCGATACGTAATAACTGGTTGTATTTGGCAATGCGATCAGAGCGGGACATGGAACCGGTTTTGATCTGGCCGGCGCAGGTCGCCACCGCCAGATCGGCAATAGTCGTATCTTCGGTCTCACCGGAACGATGGGAAATCACCGCGGTATAACCCGCCTTCTTCGCCATCGCGATGGCATCCAGGGTTTCACTCAGGGTGCCGATCTGGTTAACTTTAATCAGGATAGAATTAGCGATACCCTTATCTATGCCCTGTTTGAAAATTTTAGTATTGGTGACATACAGATCGTCGCCCACCAGCTGCACCTTTTTGCCCAGCCGCTCGGTCAACAGTTTCCAGCCATCCCAGTCATCTTCCGCCAGTCCATCTTCGACGCTGAGGATTGGATATTTATCCACCCAGGATTCCAGCACATCAATAAATTCACTGGCCGTCAGCTTCCTGTTTTCCGAGGCCAGATCATACAGGCCGTCTTTGTAAAATTCGCTGCTGGCAGCATCAATGCCGATGAAAATATCTTTACCGGCTTCATACCCCGCCTTGTCGATAGCTTCAAGAATGATCTCGATCGCCGATTCATTCGATGGCAAATCCGGTGCAAAACCACCTTCATCACCGACTGCGGTATTCATGCCCTTGTCATGCAGGACTTTTTTCAGTGTATGAAAAATTTCCGCGCCATAGCGCAGGGCTTCATTGATGTTGGGTGCGCCAACCGGAATGATCATGAACTCCTGCAGATCCACGCTGTTATCCGCATGCGAGCCGCCGTTGATAATATTCATCATCGGCACCGGCAACTGGTAACCCTCACCGGTATTGAGATACTGAAACAGGGGCACGCCCAGCGCCCGGGCCGCGGCATTGGCGCAGGCCATGGAAACCGCCAGCATCGCGTTGGCGCCCAGCTTGCTTTTGTTCTCAGTGCCATCAAGTTTTATCATAGCCTCATCGATAGCACGCTGTTCCCTGACATCCATATTCATCAGCCCGTCACGAATCGCACCGTTCACATTGGCCACTGCCTTGAGTACGCCCTTGCCCCCATAGCGGCTTTTATCCCCATCACGCAGTTCAATCGCTTCACGCGCACCGGTTGAAGCACCGGACGGTACGGCAGCGCGTCCCTTGACGCCGGAAGCCAGAATCACATCGGCTTCAACGGTCGGGTTACCGCGCGAGTCGATGATTTCACGAGCAATGATGTTTTTTATTTCAATTCCTGAAACTGACATTTAGGTTTATCTCTCCAAAATTTAAAATACATTTTCAACGCAAAGACGCAAAGACCGCGAAGAAGTCAAAAAAACAAAAACTTTGCGGCCTTTGCGTCCCTGCGCCTTTGCGTTAAGGTTTTTTTAACTCACGACATCTTCAATAAATGGCTGCTGTTTGACTGTTTTGTCAATCGCTATCAAAACTTCCAGCAATTCCCGCATACGATCCAGCGGCCAGGCATTGGGTCCGTCGCTCAGGGCTTTATCCGGGTCGGGATGGGTTTCCATAAACACGCCCGCGACACCGGCGGCGACGGCGGCGCGTGCCAGCACCGGCACGAACTCTCGCTGACCACCGGAGGTTGTTCCCTGTCCACCGGGCTGCTGCACTGAATGGGTGGCGTCGAACACCACCGGACAATGCGTTTCGCGCATGATCGCCAGCCCGCGCATGTCGGATACCAGCGTGTTGTAACCAAAGGACGCGCCGCGGTCACAGACCATGATCTGATCCTTACCGACTTCACGCGCTTTATCGACCACATTTTTCATGTCCCAGGGCGCCTGGAACTGGCCTTTCTTGATATTTACCGGAATACCCTGACGGGCGACATTCTGAATGAAGTTGGTTTGCCGCACTAAAAAAGCGGGCGTCTGCATGACATCCACTACGGAAGCCACTTCATTCAGGGGCGTATCTTCATGCACGTCGGTCAGCACTGGCACACCTATCTGATCCTTGACGGCCTGCAGAATGCGCAGCCCCTCTTCCAGGCCCGGTCCGCGAAAACTTTTGCTCGAAGTGCGATTGGCCTTGTCGAAGGACGATTTGTAGATAAACGGTATGCCCAGTTCCGCCGTCAGTGCCTTCAACTGTCCGGCGGTATCCAGCGCCAGTTGTTCGCTTTCGATTACACAGGGTCCCGCAATTAAAAACAGGGGCTGGTCGATACCGGCTCCAAAGCCACACAGCTTCATGCGCTGACAGTCTCCTGCTTGCTGGATTTTTCTTTCAACGCGCGTGCGGTATTGACAAAACCGATAAACAGCGGGTGACCTTCACGCGGGCTGGATGTGAATTCAGGATGGAATTGACAGGCGACGAACCAGGGATGCGCGGGAATTTCCACCACCTCAACCAGATTGCCATCCTCAGACAAACCCGCAAATTGCAAACCGGCCTGCTGTAATGACTCACGGTATCGGTTATTGAATTCATAACGATGACGATGACGCTCCATGATCTGATCCTTGCCATAAAGTTCACGCACCTTTGAGCCCGGCTGCAGCTTGCAGATCTGGCCACCCAGGCGCATGGTGCCGCCCAGATCAGAATTGGCATCACGTTTTTCGACCTGACCATTCGCCGTCTGCCATTCGGTGATCAGGCCAATAACCGGATCCGGCGTATTCGCATCAAATTCGGTGCTGTGCGCCTGTTTCAGCCCCAGCACATTACGCGCGTATTCGATCACCGCTACCTGCATCCCCAGACAGATACCCAGATAGGGAATCCTGTTTTCACGTGCAAAACGCACAGCCTCAATCTTGCCTTCCACGCCCCGCTGGCCAAAGCCGCCGGGCACCAGAATCGCGTCCACATTTTCCAGACAAGCGGTTCCGGACACTTCAATTTCTTCCGAATCAATATAGACGATATGGATTTTTGTGTGCGTGTGTAGACCGGCATGAATCAGGGCCTCGGACAGGGACTTGTAAGCTTCGGTGAGTTCCACATACTTGCCCACCATGGCAATAGTGATCTCGCCGGTCGGGCTGGCCTGAGCTTCGGTCACAGCTTTCCATTCGGACAGGTCCGGCGGGCCACAGTCCAGGTGCAGTTTCTCGACCACGATTTCATCCAGCCCTTCTTCGTTAAGCATCTGCGGAATTTGATAAATGCTGTCGGCATCCTCGGCGGAAATCACGGCTCTCGCATCAACATTGGTGAACAGGGCAATCTTGCGCCGCTCATCCTCGGGCAGGGGGCGATCGGAGCGGCACAGCAGCACATCCGGCTGAATACCAATAGAGCGCAATTCCTTTACTGAATGCTGGGTCGGCTTGGTCTTGATTTCACCGGCAGTGGGAATATAGGGCAGCAGGGTCAGATGCAGGTAGAGCACATTATCATGTCCCATTTCCACACCCATCTGGCGGATGGCTTCAAGAAACGGCAGCGACTCGATATCGCCGACCGTACCGCCGATTTCAACCATCGCCACATCGGCATCATCGGCGCCTTTGATAACACAGCGCTTGATTTCATCGGTAATGTGCGGAATCACCTGCACTGTGCCGCCCAGATAGTCACCACGGCGTTCCTTACTGATCACGTTGGCGTAAATGCGTCCGGTGGTGAAGTTGTTGCTCTGCTTCATAGTGGTATGTACGAAGCGTTCATAATGACCCAAATCGAGATCGGTTTCGGCGCCGTCCTCGGTAACGAAGACTTCACCGTGCTGGAAGGGACTCATTGTGCCCGGATCCACATTGATATAGGGATCCAGTTTTAGCAAGGTCACCTTAAGACCACGGGATTCAAGAATCGCCGCCAGCGACGCGGAGGCAATGCCTTTTCCAAGCGAGGAAACCACGCCACCGGTAATGAATATATACTTCGTCATGCTTGTCGCCAGCAATTAAGAGGTGAATGAAATTCCTGTCATTTTCCCGCATTGCAGGGGAATTATCGAAATGCGGCAGGAATGTTTGCTGGGGAGGTATTGTCGCTGTTTTTGGATGCTGTTTCAATCACCGCAGTTGTGCTTACGCTAATTCTGTGACGATTAACCCTGCATCGCCTGCATCAGCCTGCCAGGGCTCGCAGATACAGTAACCAACTACCTGAGCGATCTCCTCGCCTGCATAAATCAGGGGTATGCGGTTCCGTTCCCAGGGCGGCACCCCCCATTCCTGCCACAGCGTCTTCAACCGGTGCGCCTGTCCACGTCCAGCCGGACGACAGACTTCCCCCGCCTGACGAAAGCGCACCGACACATCCGTACGTGACTGAAGGGATGCCTTCAGCCCCGTGCCCTGTCGTCGTTCAAGCTTTAGCCGGCGACCGTCCGCTAAAACCAGATCGTTTTTTAAATCCCAGCTTAATGGATCACAATTCATGGAACCTCCACCCGCCTCTGCCGGCAACAGATACAGATCATCCCGATAACGCCGAACCACACTGTCCGCCCAGCCGACCTGCGGTTGCGCATCCTCCCGCGCCGAAAGGACTTCAGTATGGATACGCTGCAACTGCGCGGAAGGCGGCGGCAAAACCCCGTGCAGGCGAATCCAGTAACGCAGCACATTGTCCTGGCGTTCCCTGCTCAACGCGCTCAGGTCGCGGATGGAAAGACAAGCCGGTCGGCTGCCAGCCAGCACCTCCAGGTCTGCCGCCGCCAGTTCATCCAGCAGATGACTCGCTGCTGACTGATGTCGCGCCGCACGCGCCAGTGTCTGCGATAACGCCGGCCAGCGCGGCAGCAGTTCCGGGATAATCTTATGGCGCAAAAAATTACGATCGAAATCCTGCGACTGGTTGCCCGGGTCTTCTATCCAGTTCAGTCCGGCCGCATTCGCATAGTCACGCAGATGTTGACGGGAGATCTCAAGCAGCGGCCGACCCAGCCAGCCTCTGGAAAAAGCCGTATGCCGCGGCATCGCCGCCAGCCCGCGCACCCCGGCGCCGCGAAACAGTTGCAGCAACAGAGTCTCAGCCTGATCATCTTCGTGATGTGCCAGCAGCAGTCCGTCACCTTCGGCCATCATTTGCTCAAAAACATGGTAGCGCGCCTGACGGGCGGCCGCTTCCGGGCTCTCGTTCGCCTCACCCATGGCGTCAACCGAAACAGCATCAAAAGCAACACCCAGATCCGCCGCCACCTTCTCGCAATGCGCCGCCCAGTGATCGGCGTCCTCGGCAAGGCCATGATTAACGTGCAGCGCAGAAATTTCTGTTACAGGAAGTTGAGCCCGGATCGCAACGAGGGCATGCAGGAGGACATGGGAATCGCAACCGCCACTGTAGGCCACACGGTAATGTTGGGTGGAAGGAAATTGTTTTAATTGAGCCAGCAAGGTGCTAAGCAGCGGGTCCATTATCCCTGTTTACCCAATTCGCAGAACTTTTATTAACGCGGAGAACGCAAAGACGCAAAGACGCAGAGTTTTTCAGGCAGTATTGATAATATTTAAGGAACATCGGATTAATTTCATTCGCCCTGAGTCCTTCGACCTTGCTAAGGAGGGGCCAGTCGAAGGTGTCAGCGTAATTTATCAATTTCACCTCTGCGCCTTTGCATCCTCTGCGTTAAGGACACGGCTATTCGGTAAAGTTACCGTAACTGAGCAATTTTTCGTATCGCTGATCCAGCAGCTTGTCCAGGCCAATCGATTCCAGGCTTTCCAGACTTTCCAGCAATGCGGCTTTAACATTGGCGGCAGTTGCCTCAACGTCCCGGTGCGCACCGCCCAGCGGTTCATTGATGATGGCGTCAATCAGTCCCAGTTCCTTAAGACGCGGGGCCGTCAGCCCCATGGCTTCCGCCGCTTCCGCTGCCTTGTCTGCACTTTTCCATAAAATAGAGGCGCAGCCTTCCGGCGAGATCACAGAATAGGTACTGTACTGCATCATCAACAGACGATCGCACACACCAATGGCCAGTGCGCCACCGGAACCGCCCTCGCCAATTACGGTGCTGACGACAGGTGTCTTCAGCTGCGACAGTACCAGCAGGTTGCGGGCAATCGCCTCACTCTGGCCGCGTTCTTCCGCGCCTACGCCGGGATAGGCGCCGGGGGTATCAATAAAGGTCAACAGGGGTAATTTAAAACGTTCGGCCATCTGAAACAGGCGCAGGGCCTTGCGATACCCTTCCGGGCGCGGCATACCGAAGTTGCGACGGATTTTTTCCCGCGTATCCCGGCCCTTCTGCTGGCCCATGATCAACACCGGTTTGCCCTCCAGGCGCGCCAGCCCGGCGACAATGGCAGCATCATCGGCATAGGCACGATCACCGTGCAACTCATCAAAATCCGTAAAGATACGTTCGACGTAATCGAGAAAATAGGGTCGCTGAGGATGGCGGGCCAGTTGCGCAATCTGCGCAGACTGCAGATTGGAGAAAATGGATTCAGTCAGTTCGCGGCTCTTACCCTGCAGGCGATTGATTTCCTCGCTGATATTTATCTCATTATCAGAACCCACATAACGCAGTTCTTCAATTTTCGCCTCCAGCTCGGCGATGGGTTGTTCAAAGTCCAGAAAATTCAGGTTCATGATTTAGTATTGTGGGTATTAGTCAGTGATGACATTAATAATTCTTTACACATCAGGCAGTTAAGGATGACATCAGTAACGTTCCCAGGTATCGCCATCAGCAAGCGTAAGTAAATTTCAGGCTATTCTACCCTTAAATATTAGCGGATAGAACCCATAGTCCCCTCTATAGCGCATCCCTGCACGGCAATTCATCACATGCAGGACAAAAGCCGCCTCACTTTGCTGAAATTGATCTGGCGCAGTTAAATCAAAGTCCACAGGTAAACGGCACTTGACCGCAAAATTAGAAATTGCTAAATTAGAATTGAGATTGATTCGTATTTAGAATAGTGACCTGGAGCCTTATTATATGACATTCCCCAGCCTGAATATCCGCCTTCTGGCCATAGGGTTTGGCCTGCTTAGTACCCCGGCCTGGTCGGTAGAATACCCTGCCGGGGTGCCGGAACAACGTAACGGTATGGAAATTGCCGCTGTCTATCTACAACCCGTACGTATGGAACCGGCCGGTATGATGACGCCTTCGGAAAAATCCGACGTTCACCTTGAAGCCGATATCCGCGCGCTTGACATCAATGCCAATGGCTTTGCCGAAGGCGACTGGATCCCTTACCTGCATGTAAAATATGAGCTGCGCAAAAAAGGTTCGGATAAAATCATCCGCGGCGACTTCATGCCCATGGTCGCCAACGACGGCCCTCACTACGGCGATAACGTTAAACTCATGGGGCCGGGCAAATACACACTCAAATACACCATCTATCCACCGGATGCGCCGGAAAACCCCTCTGGCAAACACTTCGGCCGTCATACTGATCGTCTCACCGGCGTGCGTCCCTGGTTCAAGCCGTTTGAGGTAGAATACGAATTCATCTATGCCGGTATCGGCAAGCGCGGAGGTTACTGATTCATGCCTGGCCTCCACTGTCACGCAAAAATGATTGCAGCAGGCCTGTTATGCGCCTGTATAAACCTGCCAGTCGTGGCGGCAGAGGCGCCAACGGCAATGGATGAACGGCTGGAGGCCATGGAAAAACGTATCAAGGCACTGGAATCCGAAAATGTCCAGCTAAAAAAATCCCTTGATGAACCTTATATCAGTGATAGCGAACCGGAAATTTCCGCTCGCCTGAAAGCAATCGAGTCCCAGGTTTACAGTTACCGCAAGGCCGCACGCACCGTGGAAAGCCTCGACGGCATCGAGGCAGGCGTCGGCCTGACTATGGCGGCGCAGGGCCTTTCCGGTGTTCCTGCCGGTAACGAAAAATCCGCCGAGCTGAACTACCGCGGCGATGTGACGGTGAGCCTGCCAGCCGGCAACATCGGCGCATCGGAAGGCTTTATTTTTACCCATTTCCGCATGGGCCAGGGACTGGGGCTGGAAAATCCCGGTGATGCCTTTTCATCTTTCAACAGCACCAGTTTCCAGCGCCCCGGCACCGCCACCGCGGACAGCACCGTGCTGCTGGCACAGGCCTGGTATCAGCTCAATGTGCCCCTGCCGCTGGGCGGCAATCCGGATCTCTCTCGCCAGCATCTGGAAGTGAACTTCGGCAAAATCGATCCTTTCATTTTCTTTGATCAGAACACCATCGCCGATGACGAAACCCGTGGTTTCATGAATCAGGCTTTTATCCACAATCCCCTGCTTGACGTGGGCAGCGATATTGGCGTGGATGATTTCGGTTTTTCACCGGGCATGCGTCTGGCCTGGTTTAACGACTACTACAGGCCTCAACGCTATGGCCTGTCTATGGGCGTCTTCGGTGCGGGTAAGGGCGCCAGTTTCGAAGATTCTCTGTCCAGCCCCTTCCTCATTGTACAGGCTGAAACCAGCCAGCGTTTTTTTGGCGGGCTGGAAGCCAACTATCGCCTTTACTACTGGCGTAACGGCCGCGGTAAAGACTTCGATGGCCTGGAAAAGAAGCATTCCGGCTTCGGCCTGAGCCTGGATCAAAAGGTGGCCGACTACACCACCCTGTTCGCCCGTTTTGGCCAACAGACCCAGGGTAGAGTAAAATTTGACCGTACGCTGACCATCGGCGCCGATATTGGCGGCAGTTACTGGCGAAGAGGCGGCGATGCCATCGGCCTGGCGCTGGGCTGGCTGTCCATCAGCGATGACTACAAATCGGCGTCAAGCGCCAGTGGCGCCGAACAGCTCGCCGAGGTTTTCTATCGCTACCGCATCAACAGCCAGTTCGAACTATCGCCTAACCTGCAATATATTCGCCGGCCCGGCGGTAATCAGGCCACCGCAGCCATGACTGCCTACGGCCTGCGGGTGCAGCTTAACTATTGATTAACAGAGAACCAACATGAACAAACTCCGTCTTAGCTCATTGCCTTTACTTTTATTGCTTTTACCAGGCAGCCTGTTGCTATCTGTCAGCGCCCATGCGGCTTTACCCGCCTATAAACTGACGATCAAGGATGGCCGCTTTGAGCCAGAGACTATCACCGTCCCGGCCCGCACTCGCTTTAAAATCGTTATTACCAATCAGGGGCCGGGACCGGAAGAATTCGAAAGTAAGGAACTGCGTAAGGAATCGGTGATCGCCGAGGGCGTGACCCGTTCAATTGTATTCGCCCCGCTAAAACCAGGACGTTACCGCTTCTTTGGCGAGTTTCATCCAGACACCGCGGAAGGCCATATTGTGGCTAAATAACGCTGAGATAGAAGACTACGGAGAAAAATGATGGGCAGCACAGTATTTATCGTCTGGCGCGAAAGCATCGAAGCCATGCTGGTGATTGGCATTCTCTACACCTGGTTGAAAAACCAGGCCGACACGGGTAACGGCATGCGCTTTCTCTGGGGCGGCGTGCTGGCGGGCATCGGCCTGGCCCTGGGACTGGCCTTTATCATGCTCGAAGTGCAAAGCGAACTGGTGGGTGAGGCGCTGGAATATTTCCAGATTGCCATCATGCTGATTGCTGCCGTTTTGATCACCCAGATGGTACTGTGGATGCGCCGCCATGGACGCACGCTCAAGCGCAATCTGGAAGCCGGGATGCAGCGTGCCCACGAACAGGCCAACTGGTGGGGCATGGCCGCACTGGCCGCCATTGCCGTCGGCCGCGAAGGCGCTGAAACCGTCATTTTTCTCTATGGCGCAGGTCTGGCGCAAAGCGGCGGTGCGCAACTGCAATTCATCGGCGCCGCAATCAGCGGCTTTGTCCTCGCTTTTCTCAGTTTCTGGCTGCTGTCACAGGGCAGCCGTTTTTTCTCCTGGAAAGTATTTTTCCGCTTCAGCGAGATCCTGTTGCTATTGCTGGCCGCTGCCCTGCTGGTGGATGGCGTGGATCGCATGATCGGCCTCGGCTGGTTGCCGGCGCTGGTCGATCCGGTCTGGGATAGCAGCTTCCTGCTCGACGACAGTACCCGTGTGGGCGGGATTATCGCCGCCTTCACCGGCTACCGCGCCCACCCGGCACTGATGCTGCTGCTGATCTATGCCGCCTACTGGCTGGTAGTCAGCCTGCTGCTGCGCCAGCCGACCGGACTACGCACCCATACGGCTTAAAATAGCAAGCCCTGATCCAGCCTCGGAATAACATGCCATGAATGAAATTGCCGAAAGCCTGCCTCTTCCCCGCCGCCCCTGGCTGCAACGTCTGGGAGATGCCATGGCCATCCGACGCAGCCTGATCCAGCGTATTCAATGGATAGTAGTGATCTTTTATTTAACACTGCTGATCTGGCCGGCCTTCCTGCCCCTGCCCAAAGACTATGTGCATTTTTATGAAAACCTGATCCTGTTTGCCCAGTTCATTTTCTGGGGGATCTGGTGGCCTTTCGTCATGCTTAGCATGATCCTGCTGGGACGTGTCTGGTGCGGCGTCTTCTGTCCCGAGGGTGCACTGACGGAATGGTCAAGCCAGCATGGTCTGGGGCGAACCATTCCCCACTGGATGCGCTGGGGCGGCTGGCCCTTTGTCGCCTTTGTACTCACTACCGTTTATGGCCAGCTGGTCAGTGTCTATGAATATCCGAAGGCGGCACTGCTGATCCTCGGTGGCTCGACCATTGCTGCGATGCTGGTCGGTTTTATCTATGGCCGTGGCAAACGAGTCTGGTGCCGCCACCTGTGCCCGGCCAACGGCGTCTTCTCCCTGCTCTCGCGGCTGGCCCCAGTGCATTTTCAGGTAGACAGAGCGGCCTGGAAACAGGCCCCACGGCGCACCCCGGCCGTAGACTGCGCACCGTTGATCAACATCCGCGCCATGACCGGCAACAGCGCCTGCCACATGTGCGGACGCTGCAGTGGCTACCGCGATGCCGTCAACCTGGAGACCCGCTCGCCCAATACGGAAATTCTTTCTATTGAAAAGAAGGACGCTAATCACTGGGACATTCTTCTGCTGCTGTTTGGCATGCTCGGCGTCGCCACCGGCGCTTTCCAGTGGTCTGCATCGCCCTGGTTCGTAAGCATGAAACAAAACATTGCGGAATGGCTGATCGAAAGAGACAGTTTCTGGATGCTGGATGACAGCGCACCCTGGTGGCTACTGACCCATTATCCAGAAACCAACGACGTATTCAGCTGGCTGGATGGCGCCAGCATCCTGTTTTATATCGGCGCAACGGCGCTGAGCATCGGTGGCCTGATCCTCGTCGGACTGTGGCTGGCCGGGCGCATTCTCAAACAGGAAAATTCCATACCATGGCGCCTGGGTTATGCGCTCACACCACTGGCCGGACTCAGTATTTTCCTCGGTCTGAGTTCACTCACATTAAGCATGCTCAAAGCTGAACACATCAGTCTTATTGGCGTTGTTGAAATACGCGCCAGCCTGTTAGTGCTGGCCTATATCTGGAGCGCCAGCCTGCTCTGGCGAATGCTCAAACAGGAGAATGTAACGCACGGGCGACGACTAAGCGCCTGGACAGTCATCATGAGCAGCGCCAGTCTGATTGGCATAAGCTGGATCATGATGTTTTATATCTGGTGACTCACTCATTTTGTCAGTACCGGGTTTGCTCCCGGTTTTCTCATCCGCACTACAAACCGCCTGATCCATGCCTAAAAATACATACAGTTGCTGCTATCCGCGCTGGTTTGCATTAAAGTAGGGATATCACTGCTATATTTATAGAAGCACCAAAAACAATAACTAAGGAGGAAGTATGGCCAATGGCCAGCGCGTAATCCCCTTTTCCACCAGGGAGGACAATCGGGAGCAGCAATTCAGGCAGGTTTGGATGGAAGAACTGGACGACGTATTTACTGATGTCGCTCGTTATTATGACCGCGCCAATCATGTAGCCAGCCTCGGTCTCTGGAACTGGTTTCGCAACCGCTTTATTTCCACCATCGATGTGCAAAGCGGACAAAGAGTGCTCGATGTCTGTGCCGGCACCAACGCCATTGGTATCGCACTGCTGAAAAAACAGCCCGACCTGCAGGTTCACGCCATTGACCGCAGCAAGGCCATGCAGGCAGTGGGCCAGGAATCGGCGCGCAGGCTTGGCATGCAGATTGACAGCACCATCGGTGATGTCCACAGCCTGCCTTTCCCTGACAATCATTTCGATGTAGTCACCCTGCAGTATGCCTCACGGCATTTACGCATCATGGATGTCTGCCATGAAATCAGACGGGTGCTGAAACCGGGTGGATGCTTCTATCACTGCGATATGCTGCGCCCATCCAACAAAATTGTGGAATGGAGCTACTATACTTACCTGCGTTTTTGTCTGAACTTTACCGCCCTGCTATTTCGCAGCTCAAACTCGGCGCTTGACTGCAAGGAATATTTTATCAATGCCCTGCGCATGTTCTATTCCGCAGACGAGCTCTCAGCACTGCTGCGCGATGTGGGATTCGAAAAAGTTTCAAGCCAGACCCTGCTTGGCGGCATGATCGGCTATCACCGGGCCATGAAACCTCTCGATAAATAGTCAGCGGCCGGGTTCATGAACAGGGTCAACATACTTTGTAGCATGAGCCGCGTTATGATGGAGACTTTCAGCCAGCGTACGGTAGAAGGCCTTAAAAGTTATACTCTGTTCAGGTTGGCGTTACCGCCCTTTCAGTCTTTTCTGGACATCAATGTCGACAAGGAAGTGGAAAAAGACCGGCAGGTCATCCTCCAGGCGGCCGGCCTGCTTCAATCCGGGGCCAGACCTGACTCTACTCATGTAACCGCCCTGTTGCAGCAGGCGCGGGAAATTGATCACGCCTTTGTGCGCAAAGCCGCCCTGTTTCCTGTCGACATCCAGATCCAGTATCAGGACATTGAACACTATCGGCAACAGCGCATCGAACTGCTTCTGCACGCAAGTTACCGCATCCTTGGCCAATGGCAAAACCTGAGTTCGTTTCGCGCAGCAGTGAATGCACTTTATGAGCAGGCACAGTTTCAGGAACTGCTACATAAAATACTCAGCCTCTATGCCATGGAAACGCGCATGTTAAGTCGTTCAGTGCGCATCCCCCATTTGCTCAGTCTGGCTCGGGATGCTGTCACGCAGACCATTAGCAAGGTTATGCAACAGGAGACAGAAGCACTGGCCAGATCACTGGCACACGTAGTCTATCGACGATAGCCGCCAGGCAAAAGCTTGCAGTAAAAACTCAGCCTGGAAACTGTTATTCAACTTTCAGATAGGCAAAACCATTATGTTGTAGCTCTGCAATCCGCACCACCCCGGATCGCACCAGTTTAACGTTTGGCATGAGCTTCTCCCTCTCCAGGCGAATCGCCTGACGGGTGATATCACACAGCTCCAGCTTGACTCCCTGTACCTCCTGCAAACCGGCCAGACGTTGCATCAGACTGGAACGACTTTCCGCCAGAGCCCTGTCTTCCGCAAAAGGCGTGCCCTTAAGTTTGTCATTGGTCAGAAATCGAATACCGTGGGAGATAAACACAATACGCACATCATACTCCACCAGATCATTTTGATAGGTGGTTACCATGTTGTTGATACTGGTTATCATAGCGCTTACTCGGCGTGGCTCAGCATAGTCCGCATGGTATACCACTTTGATCACATCATCTTCTGCGGCATGGGCTTTGCTGTTTAGTCCGCTTAGAACGAACAGGAACACCAGGCTGGTGAAAAGATGCTTTTTCATAACGCCTCCTCCTGCGGCCATTTTTTAGCCGCTTTATGATTATTCAAGCATGCTATGGCCCCTGTCAAAGGAACTATTTCCACAGTGGCTGACCAGGATCATTTTTTTACAGTTTGCGAGTGCGGATCAGACAGATTGATCCAGCCCGTGGCTGAGGGAAGGGGGAATCAGACGCGCCTGTTGGATTTCACTATCGCTCTACACAACCTACTGATTGCACAAACAACCCCGCAGCAAGCTACGAGTATTGATTGCAGGTTCGCCTTCAGGCGAACAGGCGCGGCTCACCCGCAGGGTAGAAGCCGCACCTACAATAGAACTTCACAGCAAACCATGGGGAATTAAATCTAAAAATTCAGCCCTGGCGCGTCAGGCTGTTTTTATCCGTATGTTCGAAACTGCGGCCATAGATATCCAGCATCGTGGTTTCCATGTAGCTGAGTTCATCACCGGCAACGGTTATCGCATGCGTAAACGCGGTGGTTTTTGCATTGTCTCGCATAAACGGGGACTGAATAATACCCCAGTCGGGATCGCCCAGCTTCGCTGCGACTTCAAACACAAGTGCATTGCCCTCCTTGCGCACACCGCCGCCGGCTAACAGCGTAACGGCGCGAGGGATAGCGAGTGAATGCATAACCGTATCGCGCTCGGCATCCCACATCCAGTAGCCGGTTTCATCATGAAAGACGTTGTCATCCGATTTGCGTTTGACTATCTGTCGATAGTGCAGCGCCACCAGCGTCTGGGATTCGGCATTGGTCACATCGCCAATGGCCTCAAACACAATCGTTTCATAATAGGGATTGTTTTCCTCACTATCGGGTTCCGGCGCAATATCTTCACCCCGATCACCGTCCCAGACGCCGATCAAAACAGCCAGTGGCCCATAATCAATTTCTGTTTTTATATCATTCACCGTTCATTCTCCTTAGTGTGATTCCCATTATCGCCTGCTTAGCCGGGATAATAATACATAGCCAACATAACCACCGATGCAATTGAAACAATAAAACCAATAACTCCGATCAGCACTTTCATGCCGAGGAGTTTGAAAAGACTGACCTTGCTCATAGGAAAACCATCATCAGTAAACCATCTCCACCCGTTCCTCACCAACCATTTCACGCAGCCGTTGTAACAGTTCATCACTCGGCTGGACACGCCAGCTTTCTCCCAGCATGAGTTGCGCGCGCGCACCCTGTCGCTGGTAATCGAGCACTATCGGGCAGATGCCGTCACGAAAAGGCATCAGGGTCGTTTGCAGTTCATGGATAAAACCATTCGCTGCGCGTTTTTCATCGACCTGTAACAGCAGGCGTTTGCCAAAGCGGGTGCGCGCCTGATTAATGTCATAAATGCTGCTGGCGCTCATCTTGAAGCCGCCGCTGTAGTCATCGATGCTGACTTCGCCTTCGACCACAATCAGTTTGTCTTTGGCCAGCAGATCACGATACTGGTTAAAGGCTTCGGAAAACACGGCCAGCTCGATGCGTGCGCTGCGATCATCAATCGTAATAAAGGCCATGCGATCGCCACGCCGGGTGTTCATGCTGCGCATGGCGACAATCAGCCCGGCCACCACCACGGTCTGGTTCTTCGCCGGCTTCAGATCCACGATACGCGCGCTGGTAAAGCGTCCCAGTTCCTCCAGATAACGATTGATCGGATGACCGGTGAGGTACAGACCCAGCGTCTGTTTCTCGCAGGACAGACGCTGATCTTCATTCCAGTCCGGCTGCTGATGATATTCCACACTCGCTGCACCGCTATCGGACTTTGGCGCGATACCAAATAGATCGTCAATCCCGGCTTCACGGTTGCGATGTTCCTGTTCCGCCATCTTCAATGCTGCAGGTAGTGAAGCCATGAGGGTAGCGCGATTCTCGCCGAACACGTCCAGCGCCCCGGCCATGATCAGACCTTCCAGTGTGCGGCGATTGACCTTTTTCAGTTCGATGCGTTTGCAAAAATCAAACAGATCGGTAAAGGCACCGTTTTTCTCCCGCTCCTGAATAATACCTTCGATAGCGGCTTCACCCACGCCCTTGATCGCGCCCAGTCCATAGACCACGGTCTGTTCACCATCGACGGTAAAACGATGGCTGCAGAGGTTGATGTTTGGCGGCTCGACTTTCAGATCCATGTCGGCGCACTCATCAATCAGGGTCACCACCTTGTCAGTGTTATCCATGTCGGCGGACAGCACCGCGGCCATGAAGGCGGCGGGGTAATGCGCCTTGAGCCAGGCGGTCTGATAGGAGACCAGCGCATAGGCAGCCGAGTGCGACTTGTTGAAGCCGTAACCGGCGAACTTTTCCATCAGGTCGAAAATATAGGTAGCGGTCTTTTCCTCCACGCCGCGTTTCACCGCGCCTTCGGTAAAGATAGCACGCTGTTTGGCCATTTCTTCAGGCTTTTTCTTGCCCATGGCGCGACGCAGCATATCGGCGCCGCCGAGGGTATAACCGGCCAGCACCTGGGCGATTTGCATCACCTGTTCCTGATACAGGATCACCCCGTAGGTAGGCTGGAGAATGGGGCCGATATCCGGATGGGGGTATTCGACTTTGGCGCGGCCATGCTTGCGATTGATAAAGTCATCCACCATGCCGGACTGCAGCGGGCCGGGACGAAACAGCGCCACCAGCGCGATAATGTCTTCGAAATCGTCCGGCTGCAGGCGTTTGATCAAATCTTTCATGCCACGGGATTCGAGCTGGAAGACGGCGGTAGTCTGGCAGGCCTTAAGCAGATCGAAGCTCTTTTCATCATCCAGCGGAATCGCTGTGATATCAAGGGACTCTTCGCCTGCCTGTTTGCGCTGGCGATTCACTGTCTGTACCGCCCAGTCGATAATCGTCAGGGTGCGCAGACCGAGAAAGTCGAATTTCACCAGACCGACGGCTTCCACGTCATTTTTATCGAACTTGGTAACCAGACTGCCGCCGCCCTGTTCACAATACAGCGGCGTGAAATCCGTTAATTTGGTGGGTGAGATCACCACCCCGCCCGCATGCTTGCCGGCGTTACGGGCGCAGCCTTCCAGCGATCTGGCCAGATCGATCAGGCTGGCGACATCTTCTTCATTTTCATAGCGCTCACGCAAGGCGTCTTCCTGCTCCAGCGCCTTGTCCAGGGTAATACCAATCTCGAAGGGGATCAGCTTGGCGATGCCGTCCACCAGCCCGTAGGGGTAGCCCAGCACCCGACCCACATCGCGCACCACCGCCTTGGCCGCCATGGAGCCGTAGGTGATAATCTGAGATACCTTGTCGCGCCCGTAATGCTCGGCCACATAGTCGATCACCCGATCGCGGCCTTCCATGCAGAAGTCCACATCGAAGTCGGGCATAGATACGCGTTCGGGATTGAGAAAGCGTTCGAACAGCAGATCATAGGCAATCGGATCGAGATCGGTAATGCTCAGGGCATAGGCGACAATCGAACCGGCGCCGGAACCACGCCCGGGGCCGACCGGGATTGCATGATCCTTGGCCCAGCGAATGAAGTCAGCCACAATCAAAAAGTAACCGGGGAAGCCCATGCCATTGATAACCTTGAGTTCAACCTCAAGACGTTCATCATATTGCTTGCGCTTTTCGGCAAAATCCGGGGCGGCGGTATCAAACAGTTTGGCCAGCCGCAATTCCAGTCCCTTGCGCGATTCCGCGGCCAGAAAATCCTCAATGCTCATGCCCTCAGGCACCGGATAGTCCGGCAGATAATTCTTGCCCAGGGTCAGTTCAAGGTTACAGCGCTGTGCGATGGCCAGGGTGTTTTCCAGCGCCTCAGGGATATCTTCGAACAGCGCGCACATTTCTTCCGCGCTGCGCAAATACTGCTGGTCTGAATAATCATGCGGACGACGGGGATCGTCCAGCACCCGGCCCTGATTGATGCAGACCCGCGCCTCGTGCGCCTCGAACTCGGAAGCCTTGAGAAAATGCACGTCGTTGGTGGCCACCACCGGTACATCCATTTCGATCGCCAGTTGCACGGCTGCATGCAGGTAGTCTTCCTCGTTCTCCCGCCCCGTGCGTTGCAGCTCCAGATAAAAGCTGTCCGGAAACAGCGCCTGCCAATGGGCCAGTGCCGCCCTCGCCGCCGCCTGATTGCCTGTCAATAACGCCTGTCCCACATCGCCCTCACGCCCGGCAGACAGCGCAATCAACCCGTCCGTGTTGCCTGTCAGCCAGTCGCGCTGCAGCATGGGCCGCCCCAGATGCTGGCCTTCGATATAGGCTCGGGAGATCAGCCGCGACAGGTTGAGGTAGCCGCTTCGGTCCTTGCACAGTAACACCAGCCGATCCGGCTGGCTCGGCTCCTGCTCATTATGCAACCAGACATCCACGCCGATGATGGGCTTAACCCCAGCGGCCACCGCTGCCGTGTAAAATTTCACCATCGCAAACAGATTGCTCTGATCGGTCATCGCCACCGCCGGCATACCCGCCTCCGCCACGGCTTTCATCAGCGGCTTGACCCGGACAATGCCGTCAATCAGCGAGTATTCAGTGTGTAATCGAAGGTGAACGAAAGAGGCAGACATGGGATAAGAGTCTCAGCCTAAACCGCGCTCAGTTCAAGTCTTGACAGTCCTGTTTCAGTAACAGGAAGAAAAGATTATTAACGCAAAGGCGCTAAAACGCGACCAGAGTGAAGCGTAGGAAGTACCGAATGAAACTCGCGAAGCGAGGTTCTCACGGTGCAGAGATCGCAAAGGAAATTAGTGAAATACAGTAAAATTCTTTGCGGCCTTCGCGTCCTGGCGTCTTAGCGTTGAAAAATTATATATGCAGCGCGCTCCCGTCCACCGCCAGCGCGGCTTCGTGCAACGCTTCGGAGAACGTCGGATGGGCATGAATGGTGCGCGCCAGATCCTCAGCCGAGGCGGAAAATTCCATCGCCAGCACGGCTTCTGCAATCAACTCCGAGGCATGCGCGCCATAGATGTGCACCCCAAGAATCGTGTCGGTGCGCGCATCGCTGAGGATTTTCACCATACCCACCGTGTCTCCTGCCGCATGCGCGCGGCCGTTGGCGGCAAAGGGAAACACACCGGCATTAAAAGCGATCCCTTCGGCCTGCAACTGCTCGGCATTCTGCCCCACCCAGGCCACTTCCGGCCAGGTGTAGATGACCGAGGGAATCGTGGCGTAATTCACCTGCGGTTGCTGACCGGCGATGCGCTCGGCCACCGCCACACCCTCCGCCGAGGCCTTATGCGCCAGCATCGGACCCCGCACCACGTCACCGATGGCATACACGCCCGGCAGGTTGGTGCGGCACTCTGCATCCACCTCGATAAAACCCCGGCCATCGAATTTCAGTCCTACGGTTTCTGCACCGATATCGGCGCTGTTGGGCCGTCTGCCCGCCGCCACCAGCAGCCGATCCACATGTAATTTATGTTCGCCCGCTGCATTCTCCCAGGTTACGGTAATCTGCCTGGCGGTCTTTTTTACCGACCTGAGGCGGGCGCCGAACTGAACTTCCAGACCGGAATCCGGCAGGTCCTGCTGCACGGCTTCGGCAATCTGCCGATCCACATGCCGCAGGAAGGTCTCACTGCGCGCCAGCAGTGTCGTTTTAGCACCCAGACGAGCCCAGACACTGCCCAGTTCCAGGCCGATGACCCCGGCGCCAATCACGCCCAGTCGGCGCGGCACTTCGGCAAAGGCCAGCGCGCCGGTAGAATCCACAATGCGATCGTCATCAAAAGGGGCCGCTTCCAGTTCAACTACCGAAGAGCCGGTAGCAATAATAATATTGTCCGCGCTGATTTCATTCAGCGTATCTTCCCCCCGACTCTCTACACGCACACGCTGCTCACCCACCAGACACCCGCGTCCCGGCAGCCAGTCGATTTTATATTTGGTAAACAGCATGGCGATGCCGCCCGTCAGTGTCTGCACCACCTGCTGTTTGCGCTGCATCATGGCCGCCACATCGATGGAGACCTCGCCGACCTGAATACCGTGATTGGCAAATTCATGCCGCGCACGATGATAATGATGGACACTGTCCAGCAGCGCCTTGGAAGGAATACAACCCACGTTGAGACAGACGCCCCCCAGGGATGGCGCACCCTGTTCATTGACATAGTCATCGATACAGGCCGTCTTCATGCCCAGCTGCGCACAACGAATCGCAGCCACATAACCACCGGGGCCGCCACCGATAACAATGACATCGTAATCCGACATGAGTTACTCCAATATTCCGCGTGGACGACCAAAGGAAGTGCCTGTGGCGCACAAAAACCCTGCCCACCCGCTGGGCCTGCGATATAAACGCAGAGGACGCTGAGACGCGACCAGCGCGAAGCGTAGGAAGTACCGAATGAAACTCGCGAAGCGAGGTTCTCACGGTGCAAAGACGCAGAGTTTTTAATAACGTTATATGTTCATGATCTATAAATCATAATCTCTGCGCCTCTGCGACTTTGCGTCCTCTGCGTTAATTATGCATATTTATAAAATGGGCGCTAATTAAACCTCCAGCAACATGCGTGAGGGATCTTCCAGCGCATCCTTGATCGCCACCAGGAACAGCACTGCGTCCTGGCCATCGACGATGCGATGATCATAGGACAGGGCCAGGTACATCATCGGCCGAATCACTATTTCGCCATTTTCCACCACCGGCTTTTCCTGGATCTTGTGCATGCCCAGAATCGCACTCTGCGGCGGATTGAGGATGGGGGTGGATAACAGGGAGCCGAAGACGCCGCCGTTGGTGATACTGAAGGTGCCGCCGGTGAGTTCCTGCAATGACAGTTTTCCCTCTTTCGCGCGTCGGCCGAAATCCCGAATGGCGATTTCGATTTCAGCAAAACTCATCGTATCGGCATCACGCAGGATGGGCACGACCAGTCCCCGCGGTGAACCGACGGCAATGCCAATATCAAAATAACCGTGGTAGACGATGTCGTCGCCATCCACCGAGGCATTGATGATCGGGAACTGTTTCAGGGCCTCGACTACTGCGGTGGTAAAGAAGGACATGAAACCCAGACGGGTTTCGTGTTTCTGTTCAAACTGATCTTTGTATTTTTCCCGCAGGTCCATCACCACTTTCATATTGACTTCATTAAAGGTGGTCAGGATCGCGGCGGTGTTTTGCGCCTGTTTCAGGCGCTCGGCCACCCGCGCCCGCAAGCGACTCATTGGCGCCCGTCGTTCAGGCCGCGTTCCGGCAGTTATCCGCACGGCTTCAGGCGGCTCACTCTCGCTATCCGGACGCTTGTCCAGATAGTTGATGATATCGGCCTTGGTGATACGGCCGTCGCGCCCGCTGCCCTGAATGTGGGCGGGATCCAGATTGTTTTCCAGCACCAGCTTTCGCGCAGCTGGGCTGAGTATTGGAGCGGATTTTATTGCGGACTTTATGTCTGCCGGTTCAGCCGCTTTCTCGGCCGTCGCTTTCTGAGCCGTAGAAACAGGCGCAGACTTCGGCTTTGCCTCGGTATCAATAATCGCGATCACCTCATCACTGACTACGGTGTCGCCATCATTGCGACTGATATTAACCAGTACGCCCGAATCAGGCGCAGTGATCTCCAGCACCACCTTGTCGGTTTCCAGGTCCACCAGATTTTCATCCCGCAGCACCGGATCACCGGCCTTTTTACGCCAGTTCAGGAGGGTGGCATCGGCTACCGATTCCGGCAGGCTGGGGACCTTTACCTCAATCTGCATGCTTGTTTTCTCCATTGATTCATAAATCAGCCTACACAAAGCTGTGGGGTATTTAGGGGCTTCATTTCCCATAGAATCCCTTCGGGCTTCATTATGGATTTCCTGAACCTGCTTCGCAGGATTCTGGTCTCATTCAGCCCAATCTGCAGTTTTTCGCTTCAAGCCACGGTGAATTAAACCCAAAGCAATTAACCGGTTAACGCCGCATCCACCAACGCCTGCAGTTGTTCGATGTGCTTCTTATGGTAACCCACCGCCGGTGACGCCGAAGCCGGTCGGCTGACAAAAGACAGGCTCTGTCCCTCGCCCAGGACTTGCCTGAGCAACGGCTCAATATAAAACCAGGCGCCCTGATTCTGCGGCTCCTCCTGGCACCATACCACCTCACCGGCCTGCGTATAACGCGCCATCGCCTTGCGCAACGCTACGGTGGGAAAAGGGTAAAGCTGCTCAATGCGCAGGATAACAATATTGTCTATGCCCCGCTTGCGGCGCGCCTCATGAAGATCGTAGAACACCTTGCCACTGCATAACAGCACGCGGGAAACCGACTTCGCTGCGGCTGTATCCGGATCGTTAATGACAAACTGGAAAGCGCCCTCACTGATATCCTGCAGGTGCGAGGTGGACAACTTGTGTCGTAACAGGCTCTTGGGCGTCATAATAACCAGTGGTATACGCAGTTTGCGTAACATCTGTCGCCGCAACAGGTGAAACATCTGCGCCGGCTCACTGGGCACGCATACCTGGATATTGTTTTCCGCACACAACTGCAAATAGCGCTCAAGACGGGCGGATGAATGCTCGGGTCCCTGGCCGTCAAAACCATGCGGCAGAAACATCACCAGGCCGCTCAGGCGACCCCACTTGGCCATACCCGAGGTGATGAACTGATCGATAACGACCTGTGCGCCATTGGCAAAATCACCGAACTGCGCCTCCCAGATCACCAGTGAATAGGGCGCTGCGGTGCTGTAACCATACTCGAAAGCCAGTACCGCCTCTTCGGACAACAGCGAGTCGATAACGATGAAGTCCGCCTGCTCTTCTGACAGGTGCTGCAACGGTGTATAGCTGGAACCATCCTGCTGATCGTGGAGAATGGCATGGCGATGAAAGAACGTGCCGCGACCGGTGTCCTGGCCGGAAAGCCGAACAGGATAGCCCTCATCCACCAGCGAGGCATACGCCAGGGTCTCGGCAAAGCCCCAGTCCATCGCTAACTCGCCCACCGCCATTTTGCCGCGCTCATCAAAAATGCGTCGCACCTGCCTGTGTACCGTCAACGATTCCGGCAGCCGCAACATTTTCTCTACCAGCGTGCTGATTCCTGTCGTATCGATAGCGGTTTCCACCACTTCATCCGGCCTGGCATGTTGATAAGGCGTCCAGTCCACCCAGTAGGGTTTATCGAAGTTGTCCGTCATTATATTGGGCGCGACGGTTTCACCCGCATCGAGCCTGCTTCGATAACGACTGACCCATTCATCCACTTCGCTGCTACTCACCACTGTCTGCTCAATCAGGCGCTCGGCATACAGTTGGCTGACCGGGGTATGCTGGCGAATCTTCTGATACATAATGGGCTGGGTCGCTGCAGGTTCATCAGCCTCACTGTGGCCATGACGGCGATAGCAGACCAGGTCCACCACCACATCCTTACGATAAACCATGCGGAAATCCAGCGCGATGCGCATCACCCGCGCCACCGCCTCGGGATCATCGCCATTGACGTGCAGGATCGGCGCCTGGATCATGCGCGCCACTTCGGTGCAATAGGTGGTGGAACGAGAGTCGAGCGGGTTGCTGGTGGTAAAACCGATCTGGTTGTTGATGATGATGTGCAGCGTCCCGCCAATGCTAAAGCCCCGCGCCTGTGACATGTTGAAGTTTTCCATCACCACGCCCTGCCCGGAAAAAGCCGCATCACCATGAATCAACACGGGCAACACCATGCCACCGCCACTGTCTTTACGCAGATGCTGTCGCGCACGCACGGACCCCCCCACCACCGGGCCGATAATCTCCAGATGTGAGGGGTTGAATAACAGGGCCAGATGCACAATACCGCCCGCCGTCCTGATATCCGAGGAAAAACCCTGATGGTATTTCACATCACCGGCGCCGGTATCATCATCCCCATTCGTCCCCTCAAACTCCTCGAACAGGGACGCGGGTGATTTGCCAAGTATGTTGGTCAGCACATTCAACCGTCCGCGGTGGGCCATTCCCAGCACCACCTCGGTAGCATTATGCTCTCCCGCCTGGTGCAGCAGTTGCTGCAGCATGGGGATCAGACATTCCGCACCCTCCAGGGAAAAGCGCTTTTGACCTACATAGCGCGTATGCAGGTATTTTTCGAACTCACTGGCCGCCAGCAGATGCCGTAACAGGTTTCGCTGTTCAGCCTGCGAAAACGGTGCGCTGGCATCCTCCCCTTCCAGCCGTTGCTGTAACCAGCGTTTCTGCAGGGTATTGGTGATGTGCATGTATTCGACGCCGATATGGCCGCAATAGGTTCGACGCAGAATAGTAAGAATTTCCCGCAGGCTGGCCGTTGCCGGTCCCACCAGCGAACCGGTATTAAATTCCGTATCCATATCCTCGTCAGCGAGTTTATGAAATGCAGGATCCAGCTCGGGCACCGGGATCTGTTCCCTCAAGTGGAGGGGATCAATATCGGCATTCTGATGACCACGAAAGCGGTAGGCGTTGATCAGCTGTAAGACCGCGACCTGGTGGGCCTCGGTCAGGGCGGGGGTCGATGACGCGCTGGGGAGTCGGCGGCTACGAGGCTGTTTTGCCAGCTGGGCAAACTGTGCGCGAATAGCCGCATGATCGGGTTCTACGCCAGATGCCGTCTTCTGTAGCTCTCTGAAAAATGCTCGCCAATCCTCACCAACAGCATCAGGATCGCGAAGATACTCCGTATATTGCGCCTCCACGAAGGGGGCGTTGGCGCTAAACAGATAACTGTTTTCCAATAACTCCTTCATTGGCATCAGGCCTTATTATATATCCTTAACACATGGGTAATTAACGCAGAGAACGCAAAGGCGCAGAGACGCAAAGAAAAAGATTATTAATAATCAAAATCATACAATCTCTGCGTCCTGGCGCCTCTGCATTTAATACAAACTTTTATGGATGAAGACCACGTTTATATAATCCGGCAGGAAAACCGCGAGCCTACATTTTCCATTCCCGGTCAACTTCCTTGAACTGCATTTTAAGAAATTCCATTTGATCACCAAGAATACGCCGGTTGCGCAGCACCAGATACTCCGCCACATTGGGGACATAGGGAATGGCCAGCAACGGCATACCCGCTTCTTCCGGTGTTTTGTTGCCCTTGTGTGTATTACACCGCCTGCAGGCCGTGACCACATTGAGCCAGTGATTTTTACCCCCGCGGGAAATTGGTTTGACATGGTCACGGGTCAGCTGTGAGACCTTCGGACTCTTGCCGCAATAAAGGCAGAGATGGCGATCACGACGAAACAGTTCGAGATTGTTAAGCGGGGGCGCAAGCTGGCGCAGGCGGCGCCGGTTTTCGCCTTTGACGGCAATAATAGAGTTGATCTCGATGACACTGACTTCACCCGTCAGGCGACTGGCGCCACCATGCAGAGAAAACCTGTTTTCCCCTGCCGTCCAGGCCACCCGATCGCGGGCATACAGGCAGACCGCCTCCTGCCAGGGGATCCAGTTCACCGGCTGGCCGGTCACATCCAGCCTCAATATCAATGGCAAGTTCATGCTGTCCTCATAAATCTATGGTACAACTTGTACTTCTGCGATACATGGAAAGAAGCTTTCCACCATCTACATATCATTCCCTCATACGTAGGTACTTAAGCGAGTGAACAATTGTAGGTACGGCTTTAGCCGTACAAAATACTCAATTATGCGCCACACTCTACGTTATTTAACCGCTGCTGTTCGCCTGAAGGCGAACCTACAGGTGAATAAATTCCTTAAGTACCTACATATGATCATTCCCTATCTTATAACCTGATTTTCTTATTAAAACAAATGCCTGTGAAAGACCGGTGACAGACTGGTTTAAACAATCAGTTTTTTGACCGGCCCGAAGCTGCGCCGATGGATACAGCTCACCCCATGTATCTGCAGGGCTTCGATGTGCATTTTGGTCGGATAGCCCTTATGCCGGGCCAGACCGTAACCCGGATAGTGCGCATCCAGCGCCACCATTTCCTGATCACGCGCCACCTTGGCGATAATCGAAGCCGCGCTAATCGCGGCCACCGTGGCATCACCGCCGATAATGGCCTCGGCCGGGCAGTCCAGTTCGGGGCAACGGTTACCATCGATCAGGGCGCGATCAGGCGCCGGCTGCAATTGCTCCACCGCCCGTTTCATCGCCAGCAGGCTGGCCTGAAGAATATTAATGCTATCGATTTCCTCCACTTCAGCGCGTCCCAGCGCCCAGGCCAGCGCTTTTTCGCGTATTTCCAGCGCCAGTCGTTCACGCTTTTTCTCGCTGATTTTTTTCGAATCCACCAGTCCCTCAATCGGCCTGAGCGGATCCAGAATCACCGCCGCCGCCACCACCGGCCCGGCCAGCGGACCACGCCCAACCTCATCCACCCCGGCAACCCTTTCCTCTACTATCAAAACCTTCACACCGACTCCCTTATCCAATTTTGCGCAAAAGCTTACCGCAAAACGCCCTTCCTCCCAAATCGGTTACCGGCCTCGTCCTGTACAGTAACCTTATATATCATTGATTTATCAGTGCCAGAGTGAGAAAATCCCCGTTCTTTTCATTGTCCGGAACGCATCCGGAACGCACCACGCGACCATAATAAAACCCCAATCATGACAAAATTAAGAACTGCAGTAATCGGCGTCGGCTACCTGGGCAAATTTCACGCCCAGAAATACGCCTCACTGGATGATTCACAACTCATTGCCGTCTGTGATACCAATCAGGACGTTGCCAAAGGCATTGCCGACGAACATGGGATTGAGGTTTATCACGATTACCATGAACTGCCCGGCAAGGTAGATGCAGTCAGCATCGTTGTGCCGACTCAGAAGCATTACGAGGTTGCGAGTTTTTTTCTGCAAAACAACATCCACGTGCTGCTGGAAAAGCCCATCACCTCCACCGTGGAAGAAGCCGGCAAACTGGTTGCGCTGGCCGAAGCCAATAATCTGATTTTCCAGATCGGCCACCTGGAACGTTTCAACCCGGCGATCATGGCGCTGGAGGATATCCTTAAGCAACCCCTGTTCATCGAATCACACCGCATTGCACCGTTTAATCCCCGCGGCGCCGATGTCAACGTCGTCCTGGATCTGATGATTCATGACATCGACATTATTCTTGATTTTGTCGACTCACCGGTCAAACACATCAGCGCCAACGGCGTACAGGTGCTGTCAAAAGATATCGACATCGCCAACGCCCGGATTGAATTTGAAAACGGCTGTGTCGCCAACGTCACCTCAAGTCGCGTCAGCGTAAAAAGCGAACGCAAGATGCGCCTGTTCCAGCAGGATGCTTATATCTCCATAGACTTTCAGGACAAAAAACTGGCGGTCCACCGAAAGGGCAGCGGCGAAATGTTTCCCGGTATCTCGGATGTCAACAGTGAGGAATGCACTTTCGAACAGGGTGATGCCCTGTTAAGTGAAATCAGTTCTTTCCTTGACTGCATCAGAAACAACAGGGAACCGGTTGTCAGTGGCAAGGCAGGTATGCGCGCACTGGAAACCGCCATCGAAATTACCCGTCTGCTCAACGCGCAGTAAATAGTAATACACTACCCCGACGCAGGCAGACAAGTATCGGTTATGCAGCTTCGCCTTCAGGCGAACATGGACGACTCAAACCATACCGACAATAGTATTTCACAAACCAGAGCGACACGATTACGAGGCACCCAGACTATGATCCCAATGGTCGATCTCAAAGGTCAGTACCAGACACTGAAAGATGAAATCCAGGCCGCCATGGCCGAAACCTTTGACAATACCCATTTCATCCTTGGCCCCAACGTGCAGGCATTTGAACAGGAGGCCGCCGATTATCTTGGTGTCAGGCATGCTGTTAGCTGCGCCTCCGGCACCGATGCCCTGCACCTGGCCTTACTTGCCGCCGGCATCGGTAAGGGCGACGAAGTAATCACCACCGCGTTTACTTTTATCGCCACGGCTGAAGCTATCGACTATGTCGGCGCCACGCCGGTGTTTGTCGATATTGAAGCCGATACTTTTAATATTGATCCATCAAAAATCGAAGCCGCGATCACCGATAAAACCACCGCCATTATCCCGGTGCATTTGTTTGGGCAGCCGGCCGATATGGATGCGATCATGGCGATTGCAGAAAAACACAAGCTTAAGGTTATAGAAGACTGCGCCCAGTCCTTTGGCGCTGCCATCAATGGCCGGATGACCGGCGGCATCGGTATCGCCGGTTGCCACAGTTTCTTTCCCAGCAAAAATCTCGGCTGCTACGGCGATGGCGGTATGGTCACGACCAACGATGACGATGTCGCCGCGCAGTTGAAGAAGTTACGCAACCACGGCAGCAGTGAGCGTTACCATCATGACATCATCGGCTATAACAGCCGCCTCGATGAAATACAGGCTGTGATCCTGCGCATCAAACTCAAGCGCATGAAGAGCTATAATGAAGGTCGCCGCCGTGCCGCGCATCAGTATAGTACGCTGCTGAAAGATCTCGTTACCCCGCCACATGAAGACGGCAAGGGTGAGCACGTCTATCACCAGTACACCCTGCTCAGTGACAGGCGCGATGCGATCATGCAGAAACTGCTCGATTCGCAAATCGGTTGCGCAATTTATTACCCCATTCCGCTGCACAAACAGAAAGTGTTTGCCGACCTCTGCGCCAATCTCAGCCTGCCCGTGACCGAGGATGTGGTAAAACATTGTCTGTCACTGCCCGTCTTTCCTGAACTGGGCGATGAACAGGTAAAAGAAATTGTCAAAGTCATCGAGTCAGCGTTATAGGCGAAACCCATGCGTGTCATGATTATCGCCGGAGAGGCCTCCGGGGATCAGCATTCCGCCCGACTGGTTGAGGCCGTGCATAACATCGATCCCTCGGTGAAATTTTTCGGTATCGGCGGCGAATCTATGCGCAGGGCCGGTGTGGAAATTCTTGTCGACTCGTCTGAGATGGCCGTGGTTGGCCTGATTGAGATCTGGGCGCATCGCAAGGTAATCTTCGGCGCGCTGGACAGGATGCGCGAAATCCTGAAAACGGATCCACCCGATCTTCTGTTTCTTACCGACTATCCCGAATTCAATCTACGGCTTGCCAAAACCGCCAAACAGCTTGGCATAAAAGTCCTGTTCTATATCAGCCCACAGATCTGGGCCTGGCGTCAGTGGCGGGTCAAAAAAATTCGCAAACTGGTCGACATGATGGCGGTCATTTTCCCCTTCGAACTCGACTTCTATCACCGGCACAATGTCCCGGTGCGTTTTGTCGGCCATCCACTGGCCGAAGAAGTCCATGCCAGTGCCGATCGAGAACATCTCTGTACTGAATTTGGACTGAATGCAGAGCAACCTGTGGTGGGCCTGTTTCCCGGCAGCCGCCAGAGCGAAGTCAAACGCCTGATGCCTATCATTGTTGAAACCGCAAAACAACTGAAACAGCAGAACCCGCAAATCCAGTTCCTGCTGCCCGTCGCCTCTACCCTCAAACGTGAAATTTTCACCCCTTATATTGAGGCAGAGACGCCGCCCATTACAATGATTGAAAATCGCAGTTACGATATCATGGCCGCCTGCGACGCCATTGTTACCGTCTCCGGTACGGTGACGCTTGAAATCGCCTTAATCGGCACACCGATGGTCATCATCAATCGTATCTCCGCTCTTTCCTATTTTATTGCAAAACAGATGGTCAAGGTCGATCACATCGGCCTGTGCAATATCGTCGCCGGCAAACGCGTCGTGCCTGAGCTGATTCAATATGACGCCAAAGCGAAAAAAATTGCCGATGAAATTATCAGAATGCTGACACAGCCAGAGTATAACCAGTCAATTAGACATGAATTACAGAAAGTAAGAGCAAAGTTGAGTTCAGACGCTGAGGTTAGCGATCTTGCTGAATTGACAATGGAACTGTTGAAGCAATAAGCCAGAAAGCCTCAATCTTACGCATCGTGTCCAGTCTGTTAGCTCTTCCAGCAAGCCTTTCTGATTCCCCTTCACACAGAGTACATAATGCGCTTTACGTTGACGGATCAATTTTGCCGTCTTCTTCTGGCAGTGCATCGCATCCAGGGTGACGGTGCTATTTGCTAATTCCAGGGTTAATTATGGACACCCATCAATAAATTGACACAAGCATATCAAGTTTGTAATCTCATGCAAATAATCTGCTAGGGACAGCGCTATGCCAAAACCAAGGAAAACATTAGTATCTCTTGATGCCACTCCCTATTATCATTGCATTTCTCGTTGTGTTGCCGCGCTTTTCTGTGTGGTAAAGACTCCTTCACTGGCAACAATTACGAACATCGCAGACAATGGATTGAAGACCGCCTGCTGGAACTGGCCAGCACTTTGCTATTGATCTTTGTGCTTATGTGGTGTGAGTTAAATCTACTACGACTTTCGTTACGAGGGTGGTGCTCCCATAAACAGTGGCATTCAAATTCCAGTGATAAGTCTCAAATAAAAAATAGCCCAAGCCATCAAGCTAGGATCACCTGACTCAACTGGTAAGGTTTAACATGTCTGCTGGGTCTGGTGGGATCGGACCCACGCAATTCTTTGAAATATAATGGTATTTCAGCCCTAAAAGGGAATAAAATCGCGCCAGGAAAGCCCTTTTTATGGACGAAATGACTGTTTTAGAAAGGAAGCAACATGCTTGGGGAGCCAACCGGCACTTCTTGCCAAACCAGCACACTTATAAAATATTCCATGAGGGAGAAAGTCTGCTTTGTGGAAGTTTTATCAAATTTATCAAAAAGCGGAACCTCTGGATCGGGCACATTTAAGATAAATATCTGGAATTTATAAAGATTTTCATTTGTTCGACAGGCAGCATTTGTACGTATTGAAGAAGTACAGCTTGAACAGTCTCGGATATGCGTGTACACTTTCAATAAGTACAAATAGGAGAGAAACTCTGATGCCTCGAATTCCAGTGGAAAATAACGACCGGATGTCGCTACGTATTGCTTCGGAAGAAAAATCACTTCTTATGCGTGCAGCGGCATTAAAGCATATCAATTTAACCGAGTTCGTCATTCGCACTGTTGTATCAGCAGCACGAGAGATCATCGAACAGAGCGAACATATTGAGCTTACAGAGCGGGACAGCTTACATATTCTAAGTCTTTTAGAAGAACCACCTGCGCCAAATAAAAAGTTGATGGCTGCCGCATTCGCTTTGCCTAAGCGAACATGACTCTTCCTGACTGGCACGAAGAGCCCATTGCCAAACAGCATGATCGACAGGCTTTTGATTGTGGGGATGACGCTCTGAATGAATTTCTATACCGTCATGCCCGCAAAAGCCATGAAAAAGGCGGTGCGAAAACATTTCTCGCCGTGGATGACTCTGATGCTAAAAAAATTCTAGGCTTTTACAGTTTAAGCCCTGCTTCAATTGCTTATGAGCGTACCCCAGAAGTTATTAAGCGTGGGCTAGCTCGTCATGAGGTTCCGGTGTTCAGACTCGGCCGTTTGGCAGTCGATCGCTCTGTTCAGGGACAGGGCTTAGGTGGGCAGCTATTACTTGCAGCAGGCCGCCGTTGTCTTTTTGTTGCAACCCAGGCAGGCGGTGTTGCCCTCCTGATAGACGCAAAAAATGAACGTGTTGCTGACTGGTACAGTGGGTATGGTGCTGTGCCGCTACTTGATGTCCCTCTCTCGCTTCTCCTGCCATTTAAAACAATCCATGCTGCACTCGATGCGGCTAACAAACTGTAAGCAAGTTGGTAATTACCACCGCGATTCATTATGCCCGATGGTTTATCCGGCAGCGTTGTGACTGAGCGCCATATACAAGTTCATCAATAAAAATATCATTATCTGATTGTCTGCTTCGGAGAAATCTCCGCCTACTTGTATTAATGGCACAACGGCCGCTCATGGCACATACCTGGCATATGAATAAACTACCCCGCAGCAAGCTACGTGGTATTGGTTTCAGGTTCCGCCTTCTACCCTTCGAGCAGTATGAGGCGAACATGTGCAGCTCACCTGTGCATGAAGGGTTGAAGCTGCACAATAGTACTTCGCTGCAAGCAGCGGGGAATTAAACCCGCAGAGATTAATGATGTTCCCACTCACCTTCATCGTTCATGCAAACGCTAACAACTTTATTGACTGTTAATTTTGACTCCGACCATGCTTGCAGAAGCAGGTCACGGCATGCCAGACTATCTTTTGAATAGATCTTGTTCAGGCTAACCTTGAAGTTCTTGCCTGTGTCCTTGTTTTCCCACTTGTGCGAATCATTCAGTTTCCCTTTAGCCAGTAAACTCTGACCATGTTCCTTAACCAGGAGAAGATCCTCTTCGGTATAATTATGCGCTTCATCCTCGCTCATTTTCAGTATGCTACTGGCGAAACTTCCCACTATTTTGAAGGGTGCGGTTATCAGGCCGCTAATTGCGCCGGTTAGCACCCCGGAACTTGCCTCACCGGCTGCCACGCCAGCACTGGCAATAAGGCCATCAACCCGATCCAGGGTTACGGGTACTTCTTTTCTTACTTCACTCAGTTGTATTAGTGCATCAGAAGCAATCGGGCGATAGGCTTTCATTTCCGTAGACACAGAATCAACCGATGCCAGTACCGATGGCAGTTGTCCTCGTACGGCCGCAACTTCATCAAGCACTACCGGAAGCTGCTCCCGTGTTTTATCCACCTCGGTCAGGATCGGGGGAATCGCCTCACGCACATGTTTGATTTCGTCAAGAATTGCCGGGATCTGTTTGCGGGTTGCTCTAACCTCATCAAGAATCGGCGGAATCAAATCACGAAGCTGACTGACTTCTTCCAGCACCGGTTCTACCTTTTCACTGGTTGTACGAATATTTTCCAGTATATCCGGAACCTGACGGATAAAACGGGATAATTCAAAGGTGAGATAGACCAGCGATGCTGCCAGCGCCAGAATGCTGATCGCCAGTAAGGTAGATGGTTTGTTATATTTTTCTGACATGTTAATTAACTCGACCGATGCGCTTCGTTCCTCAGCAGCATCCCACCCAATGAATCAGGCTCGGTGTAATAACAATTTAGCGTAAAATCCCACGCCCGGAGTTTTCGATAAACTCAACAAACAAGCGCACCTCTTCATGCTTTTCAGCTACCGCACTTAAGCGTGATCTCGCTTCCTCGGCAGTCAGCCCCATACGATAAACTGTTTTATACGCATCCCGTAGTTCCCGGATAAGATCGCCGGAATAACCGTGTCGCTTTAGTCCTTCCAGATTTAATCCACGAGGATGCGCCGGGTTTCCTTTTACCAATGTATAGGGCGTGACATCCTTGCCAATAGCGCTGCCCATACCGCAGAAAGCATGTATACCAATGTGACAGAATTGGTGCACCAGCGTGAAGCCACCCAGAATAGCATAGTCATCCACCTGTACGTGTCCTGCCAGGGATGCGCCGTTGGAAAAAATAGTATGATTGCCAATAATGCAGTCGTGCGCAATATGGATATAGGCCATCAACCAGTTATCATCACCAATTGATGTGATACCCCCGCCATCTTCAGTACCGCGATGGATGGTGACAAATTCACGAATGGTATTGCCATTGCCGATAACCAGCTTTGAATCTTCACCATGAAATTTTTTATCCTGCGGCGCCTCACCAATGGAGGCGAACTGGAAAATACGGTTTTCACGCCCCATGGTCGTCGGCCCATTAATAACGACGTGAGGACCAACCCAGCTTCCTTCACCTATCTCGACATTCGCGCCAATAACTGAAAAGGGACCGACACTGACGCCCTCTGCCAGTTTTGCATCAGGATGAATGACGGCACGCGGGTCGATGTTCATCATATCTTCCGTTCAGCACACATGATTTCAGCGCTGCAGACAAGCTTGCCTGCAACCGTTGCCTCGGCTGCAAACTTCCAGATCCCGCGTTTTTCCTTGATAAAATCAACCCGCAACTGCAACTGATCACCCGGCTCAACCTGGCGCTTGAACCGCGCCTTATCGATACCGGCAAGATAGAAAAGATTGTCATCATCGGCTGACCTTGTTGTGCTAATCGCAGCAAGGATGGACGTAGCCTGTGCCATACATTCAGTAATGAGAACACCGGGCATCACCGGGCGCCTGGGAAAGTGCCCCGTGAAGTGCGGTTCGTTATGGGAAACATTCTTGAGTGCCAGCAAGTATTCAGCGGCTTTATAATCCAGCACTCGATCGATTAACAGAAAGGGGTAACGGTGTGGCAGGTATTTCAGTATTTCATTAATATCCATTGAATTCACGAACGGTTTCCCCGTAGCTATTTGTTATTCACAAAAAGAGTATTCCGCGTGGGCGACCGAAGGAAGTGCCTGTGGTGCACAAGAATCGTGCCCACCCTACTGGACTCTCAGGAGAGCCTTGTCGAAGCCTTCGACTGACTCAGGGTAAACGTTTCCTGGAAATTATCGCCCTTACTTGCTCAGGCGTTTAATGACCTTGTCGGTAATGTCCACGCGCTTACTGGCAAACATAACGCTATCGCCAAGAATAACATCATAGTTTTCTTCTTTTGCCAACGACACAATCGCTTCATAGACTTTCTGCTGCAGGTTGTTCAACTCTTCATTACGGCGCAGATTCAGATCCTCATTGAACTCTTCCTGGCTTCGCTTGATATCCCGCTTCTTCGCAAGAATCTCACGTTCCTTTTTCTTTCTTACCGTCTCACTCATTACTGCAGCATCACGGCTCATCTCATCTTCCAGTTTTTTCAAGGCCTTCTGCATGGCCACGATTTTTTTATCCCGGGGTGCAAACTCGGATTGCAGTTTCACCCTCGCCTGTTCAGCCTGCGGCGCTTCCTGCAGAACCCGGGCGCTGTTGACAAAGCCGATTTTAACTTCCTGCGCCACCACATTCAGCGATAGAACAAAGCCAAGCACCAGTAATAACAGGGTTCTGGCAGCGGTTTGTCTGTTCAGCATCATTTTGTGTTTTTGCATGTGCATCTGTTCTTTAATTTTAATAGTCCTTAAACATAACGTTTAAAACGGCGAGCCCATAGTAAACTGGAAGTTCTGAATTTGATCGCCGACCTGATCATTCAGTGGAATCGCATAACTGAAGCGCATGGCCCCTACCGGTGCCAGCCATAAGAACGCCACGCCGGCCGCCTGCCTGAGCTCCCCGAAGTCTACCTTGTCCTGTGCTCCAAACACATTACCAATATCAAAGAAAGCACTGATCCGGGTCGACCCGGATTTCTCGGTAAACGGGTTCGGCAAAATCAGCTCGAAATTGGCGACAAATTTCGTGTCGCCGCCAATAGTGTTGTTAGTTCTTTCGTCACGGGGACCCAGCGAATTACTATCGTAACCGCGAACCGAGTTACTGCCACCTGCATAATAGCGCTGGAACGGCGGCAGGGAACGGGTATTGCCATAGCCTGCGCCATAACCCAGCACACCCTTGATCATCAGTGTTGTCAGGTCACCCATAGCAAAATACTGTATGTGGCGCAGGTTCAGTTTGTAATATTCCAGATCACTGCCTGGTGTGGTCAGATCCAGGCCCGCCCGGCTGTAAGCCCCAGCCGTCGGCAGTATCCGGCGGTTCCTCCTGTCCCGCGACCAGGATGCACCGGCATTGTAATTGTTATAAACATTACCATTTTCATCAATAAAATCAAGTATATCCTGTGCTGTGTAGGTCGCATCTACAACTAATTTGGTATTATCATAGCCCACAGTGAATAGCGAACGATCCGTTTCATTCAGTGGCAATCCATAACTGACTGATAAACCGCGGCTTTCTGTCAGATAATTGGTGACATAGATACTACGGGTATCCAGCTTGCGGTAATAAAGCCTGAAACCACGACTAATGCCATCCTCGGTATAATACGGATCCGTATAGTTCAGACTGATATTGGAGCTGACGCTGCTCCTGTCAATAGAAATTCCAACCTGCTTACCGGTGCCGACAAAGTTCTGCTGGGTAATGGCCATATTGATCATGGCACCCTGGCTATCGGAATAACCCACACCGGCGGTCAAATTGCCCGTTGGCCGCTCGGCCACGCTAAAATTAACGTCGACCTGATCCGCCGTACCTGGCACCGAAGGCGTTTCAACATTCACCTGATCAAAGAAACCCAGTCGATCAAGGCGTGTGCGTGAAGCCGAGACCAGCTTGGTGGACATCCAGTCGCCTTCCATCTGTCGCATTTCGCGCCGAATCACTTCATCCTTTGACTTGGTGTTGCCACTGATATTGACCCTGCGTACATACACCCGTCGCCCCGGATCAACAAAAATAGTCAGACCAACCGTGCGCGTATCCTTGTCCACATCCGGCACAACATTGACATTGGCAAAAGCATAACCTTCTTCGGCAAGACGATTGGAAACACGTTCAGTGGTATCTATGCTTTTGCGGCGGGAAAAAATGTCATCTTCCTTCAGGCTGATCAGGGGCCACAGTTCCTTCTCGTCAACGATGAAATCACCGGCGAGTTTGACGCTGCGAACCTTGTACTGCTTACCTTCGCTCAGATTGATCGTGATATAAACATCTTCCTTGTCCGGCGTAAGAGAAACCTGAGTGGAGTTAATTTTGAAATTAATATAGCCGCGATCGAGGTACCATGACTTTATGGTTTCCAGATCAGCGCCCAGCAACTGCTTGGAATATTTGTTGCGCCCGCCAAAAACCGACTCTTCTCCCAGTTGCATTTGACTGAGTAGTTTTCGAGTGCTGAAACGGCTGTTACCGGTAATCGTGATCGCCGCAATCTCGGCCGGATCACCCTCGGCGATATTAATAGTCACATCCACTCGGTTACGTCCGAGCTGTTTTGTTTCGGCCTTGACCTTGACCCCGTACTTACCCAGCCCATAATACTGCCGTTTAAGTTCCTGCTCGATCTTGTCCAGCAGAGAACGATCCAGCACCCGGCCTTTGGCCAGGCCCAGCTGCTTAAGTGAGGTTTCAAGCTGTTCGGTCGTGATATCCGAGTTACCCTCGAATTTAACATCAGCAATAGCAGAACGTTCGGCCACAAACACCACCAGCACATCGCCATCACGTTCAAGCCGTACGTCCTTGAAATAGCCGCTCTTGTAAAGGCTGCGAATTGCCTCTGCACCCAGCTTCTCATCAAGCCTGTCGCCAATTTTGATCGGCAGGTAGTTGAACACCGTACCCACGGTAATTCGTTGCAACCCTTCAAGTTGGATATCTTTAATGACAAAGGTATCGTAAGCAAAAGCAACCTTCCCCACAAAACAACCCATTAATATCAAGCCAAGCTTTTTATTCATTAAACCCTTTACTTCTAATTCTTAATTCAACAGACGTACAAAATCATTGTACAGGGCCAGGCTCATTAACAATACCAGCGCCGCAATACCAATTTGCTGAGCAATGATTTCTGTTTGTTCGGAAACCGGGCTACCCTTGACCGCCTCAACCAGATAGAACATCAGGTGTCCACCATCCAGCACCGGCACCGGCAACAGGTTCAGTATCCCCAGACTGATGCTGACAATCGCAAGAAAATCGAGAAACCGGGCCAGACCGGCATTAGCCGAATAGCCGGCATAAACAGCGATGTTCAACGGACCACTCAGGTTTTTTACCGAAACCTCACCCGTGATAATCTTGCCCAGCATTTTCAGCGTCAGCCAGGCGTTGCTCCAGCACTTGTCCCAGGCATTGCCCATAGCCGCAAATACACCATAGCGATATAACACCCGCTCCACATCACTCACATAAGGCCCGATGCCCAGCTTGCCAACTGTCCTGCCATCCTGCTCTGCCGACATAGTGTGAACAGGAACGTCCATTTCATGGCCATCACGTTCGATCCGCAGCAACAAATCCTGATCCGGCTTCGCACTGACAATTTTGACCATATCCATCCAGTTATTAACAACCTTATCATCAATGCGCAGGATCCGATCTTTTTCCTGCAGACCCGCTTTTGCTGCCGCCGAATCTTCCACCACCCGACCAACGACTGATTTAAGTTCTTCACGCCAGGGCGTAAAACCAAGGATCTCGAATAATTTTCCCGGCTCCAGTTCCTGCACGGTCTGCGACAGATTCAGTTCGGTGGTAAAGGTCTGTCCATTCTCATTTGCCAGCGTCATTTTTACGCTGCCCCGATCCACCATCGCCGGTAACAGGGCCTCCAACGCCACATCCCAGATCGGCGTATCCCTGTCATCGATCATCAGAATTTTCTGCCCGGGCGCGAGCCCAGCCTGCGCAGCCGGTGTCCCTTCTTTCACTTCGCCAACCACCGGTGCAACACCCTGAACACCGATGACGAACATCATCCAGTAGGCGAAAATAGCAAAAATAAAATTGAACGCCGGGCCGGCGAAGACAATTGCAAAGCGAGTGCGAAGGGACTGCTGATCAAAGGCTCGGTGCGCCTCAGCTTCGGGCACATCGCCTTCACGACCATCCAGCATTTTCACATAACCACCCAGTGGCAGACTGGCAACCACAAACTCGGTTTTATCTCCACCGAAGTTTTTTTTCCACAGTGGTTTGCCAAAACCAATAGAGAAGCGCAGAATTTTCACCCCCAGACGGCGCGCCACCCAGAAATGACCAAACTCATGAATGGCCACCAGCAGGCTGATGGCGACAAGGAATGCGCCCACGGTATATAAAATATCAAACATCGCTAACCTGCTTTTATTATGCAGCCAATATCATACGACTGGCTGCATCCCGCGCCCGGGCATCCGCTTCCAGAATAATATCCAGTGAATCCGCATTGCGGGAATCGACTGAGTTCATCACTTTTTCAATCAGAACTGCGATACGGGTGAATGGCAGCTTCTGATCCAGAAACGCCTGCACCGCCACTTCATTCGCTGCATTTAATATTGCCGGCATGGTGCCACCGGTACGAATCGCCTCTTCGGCAAGCCGCAGGCAGGGAAAACGATTGTAGTCCGGTTCCTGAAAATCCAGCTGCCCACAGGCAAAAAAGTCCAGCCGCTCAACCCCGGATTCCATGCGTTGCGGCCAGGCCAGGGCATGAGCGATCGGGGTGCGCATATCTGGCATGCCCATCTGCGCCAGCACCGAACCATCAACATATTCCACCATGGAATGAATAATACTCTGTGGATGCACAACAATCTCAATAGTATCTGGCGAAGTATCAAACAGCCAACAGGCTTCAATCAATTCCAGCCCCTTGTTCATCATGGTGGCCGAATCCACTGAAATCTTACGCCCCATGCTCCAGTTGGGATGGGCACAGGCCTGATCAGGTGTTACTCTGGCCAGTTCTTCAAACGGCGTATTCCGAAACGGCCCGCCTGATCCAGTAAGCAGGATTTTCCGCACCCCAACCGCCGCCAGCCCCTGGCAATAGTGATCCGGCATACACTGGAAAATAGCGTTGTGTTCGCTGTCGATGGGCAACAGTTCAGCCCCGTTTTTCTGCACCGCATCCATAAACAGTTGACCGGACATGACCAATGCTTCCTTGTTAGCCAGTAATACCCGCTTGCCCGCTTCAGCCGCCGCCAGGCTCGGCAATAACCCCGCCCCGCCGACGATGGCCGCCATGACATGATCCGTCTGTGCCAGAGTAGCAACTTCAATCAACCCATCCAGCCCCTGTAGAACCTGGATTTCCAGACCAGCCCTGTTTATTTTGCTTTCAAGTTGCTGCGCCGCATCCGCATCCACCATCACCGCAAATTTCGGTTCGAATGCCTGACACTGCTGGAACAGCCGATCAACCTGGGTATTCGCCGTCAACGCGACGACCCGAAAACGATCTTTTTGCGCAGCGATCACCTCCAGCGTACTCACGCCAATCGAACCCGTGGCGCCTAAAATTGTAATTCCCGGAATCGTGGCAGGCATCATAATTTCCCCGCAATTAACAGCATACCGCCAAGGAAAAAAGGCGCCGCCGAGGTCAGGCTGTCGATCCTGTCCAGCACGCCGCCATGCCCCGGCAACAGAGCGCCGCTATCTTTTATATTTACCTGTCGCTTGAACAGGCTTTCGGTCAAATCGCCTACGATGGAGATGGCAGTCACGACAATACTCAAAATGACAAATTCCAGCACCGGGAGTTCAAAATAAAATGCAGCCACAAACGCCAGTAACATCGCCGCCAGCATGGCGCCGGCCACCCCTTCCCAGCTTTTTCCGGGACTCACCTTTGGCAACAGTTTGCGCCGGCCCCACTGGCGACCGGAAAAATAAGCCGCGCTGTCTGCCGACCAGATTAACAACAGCAGCAACAGTACATAAGCCGGACCAAATGCCGGCTCAGCACGCAGGTTAGTCAGCGCAACAAATGGCGGAAGCAGCAATGCAAAACCGATTAACGCCTTGATCATCCGCTGGCCGTGCAAATAATCCCTGCCTACTGAATAGGCCCGTAACAGCCATATCGCCGTCAGCCACCATATCAGGGACAGCTGCAGAACAATATGGATCAAACTCGGGTCTTCATTTTTCCAGAGCAGGTACAGGCAGAATGAAAACAGAATCAGATATACAACACGCATCAATATATTTTTAATCTCGCAGATGCGGGTCCACTCCCATGCGCCAAGCATAACAAACAGCGCCAGCAGGGCGGCAAAACCTGTATCAGGTAAACTGAAAATTCCCCAGACAACCAGGGGGATAAGAATGGCGGCGGTAACAAGACGCTGCTTAAGCATTACGCAGCTTTTCTATCTGTTCGCCTGTATGTCCAAAACGGCGCTGGCGTCCTGCAAACGATGACAGGGCTTTATCGAACTCACTCCGATCGAAGGCCGGCCAGAGGGTATCGGTAAAATACAGTTCCGTATAGGCCAGTTGCCAGATCAAAAAATTACTGATGCGTTCTTCACCGCCGGTGCGAATAAACAGATCAGGATCCGGCAGTTCGCTCATAGACAGTTCGGCTTCGATCATTTCATCAGTTATTGCATCAGCCTCTATTTCCCCATGCACAGCTTTAGCCGCCAGCTTGCGCGTCGCCTGCACGATGTCCCACTTACCGCCATAGTTGGCCGCCACGTTCAGGGTCATGCCATCATTATCAGCCGTCAACGTCTCAGCCTTGATAATACGTTTCTGGATCCGTGCAGGGAAAGCGCTGTGATCACCGATAATACGCAGGCGGATATTATTGTGATGCAGTCTTTTGACTTCACGATCCAGCGCGGTAAAAAACAGATCCATAAGCAGGCCGACTTCCTTTGCCGGCCGCCGCCAGTTTTCACTGGAAAAAGCAAATAAGGTCAGAACTTCGATTTCAAGTTCACGGCAGGCCTTGACGACTTCACGCACGGTTTCGACACCACGGCGGTGTCCGATAATACGAGGTTTCCCCTGTGCTTTAGCCCAGCGGCCATTACCATCCATGATGATAGCTACATGGCGCGGAAGCGCACCACCTACATCAATCGCTCCAGCCTCATTGTCATGCATAATTTGATCGCAGAATAAATGATGGGTTTCGCTTTGCTCTGCCCATCCTGCTCTTTATGCTCTCTTGTAGGATGGGTAGAGCAAAGCGAAACCCATCAACCTTTTTATGGCAAAAACAAAATACAGATTCCTTCACCAGATAAGCCCCCTTATTCAGATTTCCATCAAATCCTTTTCCTTCTCTTTCAGCAGCTCGTCAATCATAGCGACATACCTGTCGGTTATTTTCTGCACATCATCCTGTGCATGACGTTCTTCATCCTCGGTGATTTCCTTATCCTTCTGCAATGACTTGAAGTCACTTAATACATCACGACGGATATTACGCACAGCAACTTTGGCGGCCTCGCCTTCCTGACGTACAATCCTGATCATGTCCTTACGCCGTTCTTCGGTCAGCGGCGGCAAGGGCACACGAATCACTTCACCTGCCGTCATAGGATTAAGTCCCATATCGGAAGTCATGATCGCCTTTTCTATCGGCGCTACCATCTGTTTTTCCCACGGCGTCACCGCCAGGGTTCGCGCATCGGAAACAGAGACATTGGCTACCTGACTCAAGGGAACTGCAGCGCCGTAATACTCAACAGTAATATGATCCAGCAAACTGGTGTGCGCCCGTCCGGTTCTGATCTTGCTGAGATCATTTTTGAGCGACTCGACACTTTTCCCCATCCGGGTTTCTGCATCCTGTTTTAATTCATCAATCATATATCGCCTCACGTTTCCCGCAGATTAATCAACCAGAGTGCCTACATCTTCACCCTGAATCATGCGCAGCAAGGCGCCTTTTTCACTCATATCGTAAACGCGAATCGGCACCTTGTTATCACGACACAGTACAATCGCCGTGGTATCCATAACCGCCAGTTTTTCTTCAATAACCTGATCATAACCAAGATGATCATAGCGAACCGCCGTCCTGTCTTTCACAGGGTCAGCATTATAAACCCCGTCCACCTTGGTGCCCTTAATCACCACGTTGGCGTTGATCTCAATGCCGCGCAGACTGGCGGCTGAATCCGTGGTAAAAAAAGGATTGCCTGTGCCCGCAGCAAAAATAACAACCCGCCCCTTTTCCAGGTGACGTACTGCACGACGGCGAATATAGTCCTCACAAACACTATGAATGGACAACGCTGACATCACCCGAATTTTCATGCCTTTCTGCTCGATCGCATCCTGCATAGCCAGGGCATTAATGACAGTAGCCAACATCCCCATCTGATCCGCTGAAGTTCTATCCATCCCACTGGAAGCCAGGCTCACACCGCGAAAAATATTACCACCGCCAATAACCATGGCAACCTGCACGCCCGCATCAATCAGTGACCTGACCTCGTCAGCAATATCTGCAAGGATGTCCGGTGAAATACCGAAATCCTGCTCGCCCATCAGCGCTTCGCCACTGAGTTTCAATAAAATACGTTTGTAACTGATTGCAGTCATAATTTTCGTTATTTTACGCGTAGGTTAGGTTAGATGCGCATAGTTGCAGGCTTAAAACACCCCTACAGGATCGGCGCGCATCGTAACCCAACATTTTAAAACTATTATCTAAATATAAAGTCCCGAATTCCTGTCCACCTTGCAGCATGCTTTTAAACTCTCGTAGGATGTGCTGAGTGAAACGAAGTGCATCGTTCGTGTATCCAGTCTGTGATGATGCGCTTCGTTTCACTCAGCACATCCTACACATTAATACTTTTCTGGCACTCTTCTGGAATTTTTATTTAGCCCTTCATTTGCGCGGCAACTTCTTCGGCAAAGTTTTCGCTTTTCTTCTCGATACCTTCACCTACCTGGTAACGAACAAAACCCGCAACGCTGGCGCCGGCCTTATCAAGCAACTGGGCAACGATCTGATCCGGGTCTTTCACAAAAGGCTGACCCAGCAGGGTAACTTCCTTGAGATATTTTTTAATCCGACCACCTACCATTTTCTCAATAATTTCTGCTGGCTTACCGCTTTCTGCTGCCTGGGCCGAAAAAATATCACGTTCTTTTTCGATCAAAGCTGGATCCACGTCTGCTTCAGAAACGCAGGCCGGATTACTGGCGGCTATGTGCATGGCGATATCCTTGCCCAGCGCTTCATCGCCGCCTTCCAGATTAACCACGACACCAATACGCTCGCCATGCTTGTAGGAGGCAAGCTGGCCCTTGCTTTCAATAACCTCGAAGCGACGCACCGACATGTTTTCACCAATTTTGGCGATCAGATTTTTACGGGTATCCTCAACACTGACACCATCGGCCAGCGTGGTTGCCAACAGGGCATCCAGATCGGCCGGTTTGTTATCCAGCACGCACTGGGCAATGGCGTCGACAAAATTCCTGAAGTCATCACCCTTGGTGACGAAGTCGGTTTCGCAGTTAACTTCAACGATAGCGGCAAACTTGCCTGCCTCATCAATCTTGATCGACACCAGACCTTCAGCCGCAACCCGACCGGCTTTCTTGTCAGCCCTGGCCATACCGGACTTGCGCATGTTTTCAATCGCAGTATCGACGTTGCCGTCGGTTTCCACCAGCGCCTTTTTACATTCCATCATGCCCGCGCCTGTGCGCTCACGCAGTTCTTTAACCAGTGCAGCAGTAATTGCCATTTTTCATTCCTCTTAAAAACTTGTTACAAATCTGTTTCCTGCAAAGACAGTAAAA
>JASBTR010000195.1 GCA_030148325.1 Gammaproteobacteria bacterium | reverse complement strand
CGAAGGACAAGCAGATTAAACACTCTATTCACAGTATTTCCACGCTCATGGTTCGACAAGGCTCTCCTGAGCGAAACCGAAGGGCTCACCACGAACGTGGAAATTCACAAGTGATCTGGTATTTGGAACAGCTATTTAGCTCCCTGTTAGTTTGTTGTTTGTCCTGCGAATTAAACTGGTTTTGATCTGATCCCGATTATTTACAACCGGCGGCCGGAAACCGGCAGCGAAGTGACCAGACAAGGTAAAAGAGTGGGGCGTACGAAAGGTATGTGATGATTCATTAACTTTAACTCCCTGTTAAATTATTATTTTTCCTGCAAATTGCTCTGAACCCGATTATCATTGGTGTTTGCTGCAATTCAATGACGATTTGCATATGAATCGGGTAGGCAAAGGTTATTTGCGTTCAGATTATCGTTCAATAGGTCATTAGTCCTACGACTATCTTAGAGCCATTCTAAATCATTCCGCCCGGTCGAGTAAAACTATTGCGCCTGACAACGATCTTCTGAATATGTTTATTTCATAAAGAGTCTTCCCTGTTTGAAAATCACCTTAATAAGCACAACCGAAGACAGCCGTATCGCCTGGCTCACGGCGCTGGCAGTCAGCATTCATGTGCTGGAAAGCAGTCTGCCGAGTCCGATCCCGGGACTCAAACCGGGACTGGCCAATGTCATCACCATTACCGTGCTCTGTCAGTTCGGCTGGCGCACGGCAGCCTGGGTTAGCATCCTGCGGGTGCTGGTCGGCTCGCTGGTGTTGGGCACCTTTCTCTCGCCTACCTTCATGCTGAGTTTCAGTGGCGCGCTGGCCAGCATCTTCGTTCTATGGCCGGCAAGTCGGCTGCCGGGTCGAGGCTTTGGCCCGGTGGGTTATAGTCTGCTTGCCTCCATCGCTCATATCAGCGCCCAGTTTCTGACTGCATATCTCTTGTTTATTCCCCATCCCGGGCTATGGCGACTGTTTCCGGTTTTGTTAACTTTTGCCGTGCTGCTAGGTGTTATCAACGGTATAATCAGCCGATCATTATTGAACTACGTGGCAAATAAAACCCCGTGACGAGCGCCGTTCACTCTTCTCCCATTTCTTCTTCTGATCGACTGGGCATGACCCTGTTTTTCGCCCTGGCCTTTCACGCCATTATTATTTTAGGGATCAGCTTTGATCTTGCCGACGATAGCATGCCGCCGCTGACGACCATGGAAATCACCCTGGTGCGCAACCATTCGGATGAAGCGCCGGAAGATGCCGATTATCTCGCCCAGGCCAACCAGAAAGGCGGCGGCAATGTCGAAGAAAAAACCCGCGATCAAAGCCCGTTCTCCAACCCGACGCCCACTCAGGATGACGGTTTCGCCCCGGCCAGTGAGCAGTCCGTTGCCCCGCCCCTGAGCCGGCCCGTACAGGCGCAACAGGAAATCATGACCGCCAACCGGGCAAAAGATAAAACACCCAGCAAACCACAGCAGGATCCTCTGCCTGATCTCTCTCAGCCGCTCACTGCCGCCCAGTTGCTGGAGCGCAGTCGACAGAAAATCGCGCGCATGAGTGCCGAAATCAAGCGCATGAAAAAGACCTTCCAGGTCACGCCCCGGCGCACCTATGTACGTGGTGCCAATGCAAAGGAATATCGCTTCGCCAGTTATCTCGATGCCTGGCGCGCCAAGGTGGAGCGCTTTGGCAACCTTAACTATCCCGAAGAAGCCCTGCGCCATAACATCGATGGCAGCCTGCTGCTCGACGTTGCCATTAACCCCGATGGCAGTATTAACAATATGAGAGTCATCCAGTCTTCCGGTCACAGGGTGCTGGATGAGGCGGCCAAACGCATTGTCCGTCTGGCCGCCCCCTTTCCCCCCCTGAGCGAAGAGATCCTCAGGGACACCGATGTGCTGCATATTCCCCGTGTCTGGTATTTCAAAAGTGGCAACGGCCTGACTACGGGTATGCAGTAATAATAATTTATTTTGCAGGTATTCGGTTACGGCTAAAGGGCATTCGCAGGTTGGTACTGAACCATGATCTTTATGCTGAAGCCCAGCAATGACGTTACGTCCGTTGGGCTTCGCATTGCTCAGCGCCAGCCTGCATAATTGTTTTTATCCTTGTATCTTCTTCCTGTATTGATAATACTTCGGTTCATGGGCTTTATTTCGCAATTAAGCAACCAGTTTCTGATCGCCATGCCGGGTCTGCAGGATCCGAATTTTTCGCATACCGTTACCTTTCTCTGTGAGCACAACCCGGAAGGCGCCATGGGCCTGCTGATCAACCGCCCGACGCCGATGAACCTCGGTGATCTGGCCGCCCAGCTTGGCATTGACCTGGGCGAACCGGACATGGCCAACGTCCCCATTTACCATGGCGGCCCGGTACAACCGGAGCAGGGTTTTGTCCTGCATTCGCCGCTGGGCGAATGGGACAGCAGCATGGAAATCAGCCCTGATCTGGCGATGACCGTTTCACAGGACATCATCGAAGCCATTGCCCACGGCCTGGGACCGGAGAAATTTCTCATCGCCCTGGGTTATGCCGGCTGGGGCGCAGGCCAGCTGGAAGATGAAATGGCCGCCAACAGCTGGCTCAATGGCCCTGCCAACAAGCGCATCATCTTCGACACCCCGGTGGACGAACGCTGGAGCGCGGCGGCGGGGCTGCTGGGCGTCGAACTGTCCCTGCTCTCCTCTGATGTGGGGCATGCGTGAGCCGCACCCTGCTTGGCTTTGACTTTGGCAGAAATCGTATTGGCATCGCCGTCGGCCAGGAAGTCACTCATACCGTCACCCCCCTGCTCACCCTGCCCGGTAAAAACCAGAAGCCGGACTGGGCAGGCATCAGTAAGCTGATCGAGGAATGGCAGCCCGATCTGCTGGTGGTGGGTTTGCCGCTGCAGAAAGATGGTGCTGAGCAGGATATGAGCAAGGCGGCGCGACGCTTTGGTAATCAACTCAAAGGGCGGTACAATCTCCCGGTTGAAATGATGGACGAACGCTACAGCTCACTGGAAGCGAACATGCTGCTGCGCGAGAAACAGGCGCCGCGGGCAAAAAAAAACGCGCTGCAGTATAATGATCACATCGCGGCCCAGCTGATTTTACAAAGCTGGCTGGATACACAGGCACATAAGGGTGCGGATTAAATGACTCAAAGCCACGACGTTGAGGCCCTGCTGGATAGCATGGCTAACGATCTGACCCAGTCCCTGCAGGCAAACCAGATTCACGATCCCCTCATGATCGGCATCCACACCGGCGGTGTCTGGGTGGCACAGGCCCTGCTCAAGCGACTGCAAAACGACATTCCTCTGGGTACGCTCAACATCAGTTTCTACCGCGATGATTTTACCCGCATCGGCATGCATCCCCAGGTCGAGCCTTCGCAACTGGATTTTAATATCGAGGATCGGCATATCATCCTGGTGGACGATGTGCTGCACACCGGGCGCACCATCCGCGCCGCCCTGAACGAAATTTTTGATTATGGCCGTCCGGCTTCGGTAAAGCTGGTAGTGCTGGTACAGCGCAGCGGCCAGGAACTGCCCATCTGTGCTGATGTACGTGGCATGCACATGGATCTCGGTGCCGACGAGCATGTCAAACTCACCGGTCCCGATCCCCTGGCCCTGCAGCTTCAGACCCATGAGGAAAAAACCGGCACATGATGAGAAAGGATATTCAGTTCGACAGCCAGGGTCGCCTGCGCCACTTCCTCACCACCGAGGGACTCTCGCGCCAGACCCTGACCGAAATCCTCGATCATGCCGAAAACTTTGCCTCGGTCATCAACAAGCCGGTAAAAAAAGCTCCCCTGCTGCGCGGCAAGACCATCGCCAACCTGTTCTTCGAAGCCAGCACCCGTACCCGTACTACGTTTGAACTGGCCGCCAAGCGCCTGTCGGCGGATGTTATCAATATCAACATCCAGACCTCGGCCACGAAAAAGGGCGAGAGTCTGCTCGACATGCTGCGCAACCTGGAAGCCATGCACTGCGACATGTTCATTGTCCGCCATATGCAAAGCGGCGCAGCGCATTTCATCGCCGAACATGTCGCCCCGCACATCAGCGTTATCAATGCCGGTGACGGCAGCCATGCCCACCCTACTCAGGCCATGCTCGACATGTTCACCATTCGTCGGCACAAACCGGATTTTACCGCTCTGCGCGTCGCCATCATCGGCGACATCATGCACTCACGGGTAGCGCGTTCCCAGATCCATGCGCTCAACATTCTCGGCGTACCTGATGTGCGCGTGATCGGCCCGCACACCCTTATCCCCCCGCAGGCCGAACACCTGGGCGTGCATGTGTTCCACCAGATGGAACAGGGGCTGCGTGATGTGGATGTGGTAATCACGCTGCGCCTGCAACGCGAACGCATGGAAGGCGCACTGCTGCCCAGCGAAGACGAATATTTCAACAGCTATGGCCTGACGCCTGAAAAGCTGGCCCTGGCCAGAAACGATGCCATCGTCATGCATCCCGGCCCCATCAACCGCGGCGTTGAAATCGAATCGACCGTGGCAGACGGCCCACAGTCTGTCATCCTTGAACAGGTCACCAACGGCCTCGCCGTACGCATGGCGGTCATGTCCCTGATTCTGGGACGGGGCAACAAGAGCGACAGTGAGGCGTCCCAGTAATGCGCATTCAGATTATCAACGGGCGCGTAATTGATCCTGCCAATGCCTTCGATGCACAGGCTGACATTGCCATTGAGGATGGACGCATCCTGGCCTGCGGCAATATCCCGTCGGAATTTCAGGCTGATGAAAGCATCGATGCCCGTGAACAGATTGTCTGTCCCGGCCTGATCGATCTCGCCGCCCGCCTGTGCGAACCCGGCGCTGAACACACGGGCGATATTGCGTCTGAAACTCGCGCCGCCGCAGCCGGCGGCATTACCACCCTCTGTGTGCCGCCGGATACCGATCCCATCATCGACACCACGGCGGTGTCTGAATTAATCCATCAGAAAGCCGAGGCCGCCGGCTTTGCCCATGTCGTCACCCTCGGCGCCCTGACCCAGAAATTAAAGGGCGAGCAACTGGCCGAGATGGTCAAACTGCAACAGGATGGCGGCTGTGTCGGCGTCAGTAATGCCCGCCATCCAATCAAGAACACGCTGATCATGCGCCGGGCGATGGAATATGCCGCCAGCTGCGGCCTGACGATTTTCCTCCATGCCGATGATCCCGGCCTCTCGGGCCAGGGCTGTGTACACGAAGGCGGCATCAGCACCCGGCTGGGTCTGGCCGGCATTCCCGAGTCGGCCGAAACCGTGGCGGTGGCGCGTGAACTTATGCTCATCGAACAAACCGGCGTACGCGCTCACTTCTGTCAGTTATCCTGCGCCCATTCCGTGCAGATGATTGCCCGCGCCCAGCATGACGGCCTGCCGGTAAGCATGGACGTAGCGGCCCACCAGCTCCACCTGACCGATATGGATGTTGGTTATTTCAACAGCCAGTGTCATGTGCTTCCGCCCCTGCGCAGCCAGCGTGATCGGGATGCACTGCGCAACGGCCTCAGCAACAACTGCATCAGCGCCATTTGCTCCGACCATCAACCCCATGACGCCGATGCCAAACTGGCACCCTTCGCCGAAACCGAGCCCGGGATCTCAGCGTTGGAAACCCTGCTGCCCCTGTCCCTGCGACTGGTGGATGACGGCGTGCTATCCCTGCCGGATCTGATTGCAAAACTGACCTCAGAACCTGCCCGAATATTGGGACTGAACCGCGGTCACCTCGGCGTGGGCAGTCATGCCGATATCTGCATTTTTGATCCCCAACAACACTGGACCGTTGCCCCGGAAAACTTTGTCAGCGCCGGGAAAAACTCACCTTTCGCCGACTGGGAACTCAGGGGTAAAGTGACACACACCCTTCTCAACGGGAGCTTTGTTTATCGGCAGTAATCGTTTACCCGCAGGCCGAAATATTGACATGTTCCGCATTTAACAATTCTTAACCTTGATTTAACAATTCTTAACCTTATACGCCATCAAACCTCCGCATTTGCGCAATCCAGATGACCTCTCCGTAAAGCATCAACACTAAACTTAACAGGCACGTTGTTGTTTTAACCTATGCTTACGGAGAATCTATAATGAATAGCCTGACTAATACTAACTTCAACTCGTTCTACTCTTACTCACAACTGGAAATCGAATACTGTGAACAGCAGGGGGCGCTCTGGTATTATATGAATCCCCAACCTCGCCCCTGTTTCAATGCCGAGCTGCTTAACAGTATCCATCTGCTACAGAATTCCGTTACCGAATCCAACGCTCAGGCCAGTCCCTGTCATGACAGTCACATTGCCTATATGGTGCTGGCTTCAAGAGTACCCGATGTATTTAACCTGGGCGGAGATCTGAATCTTTTTCAGAGCCTGATTAAAAATAAGGATCGTGACGGTCTGCATGCTTACGCTCGCGCCTGCATTGACGTGCTTTATCATAACATCTGTCCGCAGTTACCCATCACCACTATTTCGCTGGTGCAGGGCAGCGCGCTGGGCGGTGGCTTTGAAGCGGCGTTGTCCAGCTCGATACTGATTGCCGAACGTTCAGCCGAACTGGGGCTGCCTGAAATTCTGTTCAACCTGTTTCCCGGTATGGGCGCCTACAGCCTGCTGGCTCGTCGCATCGGCCCACGACTGGCTGAACGCCTGATTACCAGCGGCAAACTCTATCGCGCCGATGAACTTTATGAAATGGGCGTTGTGGATGTGCTGGCCGAAGATGGCTGTGGCCACGAGACGGTTAAAAAATATATTCGCCAGCATCGGCGCAACTGTAACGGACTGCAGGCGATTGAACGCGTCCGCCAGTTTTATGATCCCATCACCTATGAGGAGCTGGCCGGGATTGCCGACATCTGGGTGGATGCCGCCTGTCATCTGAGCGACAGAAACCTGCGTATGATGAACAAACTGGTCAGCGCACAGAATCAGCTGCAGCCACAGGCAGCCGAAGCCTGCGCCGCCTGAAAAAACGGGATGCGCTGAGTATTAATTGTAGGTTCGCATTCATGCGAACGCGGAGTCCGATAAACGACCCATCCTCTAAAGCAGGACCTGTCTGTATACGTACCTCCGCGTGCGGCTGAAGCCGCACCTACAATAATGTTTCGAGTATTGATTGCAGGTTCGCATTCATGCGAACGCGGAGCCCGATAAACGACCCACCCTCTAAAGCAGGGCCTGTCTGTATTCGTACCTCCGCGTGCGGCTGAAGCCGCACCTGCAATAATACTTCGCACAAGCTATGGGTATTGATTGCAGGTTCGCATTCATGCGAACGCGGCGTCCGATAAACGACCTACCCCTCTAAAGCAGGACCTGTCTGTATACGTACCTCCGCGTGCGGCTGAAGCCGCACCTACAATAATGAATAATGCTTCGCACAGGCTAATGGCATCCTGTTCTGATATACTTCAGACAGATGAAATCCCAGCGCGATACTATTTTTGTTGAAGATGCCGAGATCCTTAAGCATATACATTGCGAAGGCGATCAGCACATTCTACGTTTGCATGCACCGCACGTTGCACGCCGCGCCCTGCCCGGCAGCTTTGTACACGTCACCTGCGATCCACAACGTCCTCTGCGCCGCCCCATTTCCATCATGCGCGTGCATGCCGATGCCGGTGAAATAGAACTGCTGTACAAGGTATTTGGTCAGGGCACCCGCCTGCTGTCACAACGTCAGGAGAGTGAGCAACTGAATCTGATGGGGCCGATTGGCAAACCGTTCGAGCTGCATCCCGAACGTTCGCGACCGCTACTGATTGGCGGTGGCGTCGGCATGCCACCGATGATTTTTCTCGCCGACGCCGCGCGTCAGCAAAAAAAGACCTGTTCGCCTTTCGTGATTCTGGGCTCGGAAGTCCCCTTCCCATTCACCAGCAGGCCTTCAGAAATCCTGATCCCCGGTCTGCCGGATGGCGTCATCGCCACAATGCCACTGCTGGAAGACTGGCAGATCCCCGCCCGGCTCACCAGCACCCAGGGCTATCCCGGCTGTCATCAAGGCTATGTCACCGATCTGGCCCGCCTGTGGCTGGACAGTCTGGATGATAATGAACGCAGCAAAGTGGAAGTTTTTTCCTGCGGCCCCCACCCCATGCTCGAAGCCGTCGCCCAGATGGCTCGCGACTATAACCTGCCCGCCCAGGTATCACTGGAAGAATTCATGGCCTGTGGCGTGGGTGGTTGCGCCGGTTGCATCGTCGAAGTGCAGACCGCCAATGGCCCCGCGATGAAGCGGGTCTGCGTGGATGGCCCGGTGTTCGACGCCCGCCAGGTGTTTGCCTAATAAAATATTTTTTTGCGCCTGCGTAGGATGTGCTGAGTGAAACGAAGCGCATCGATCGAGTCTGTAATCAACCGATGCGCTTCGTTTCACTCAGCACATCCTACGCGGTGAACCTTTCGAAAAATTTCTAGTATTAATTGTAGGTTGGGCTGAATAAAATGAAGCCCAACAGAATATTGAACCGGGCTCTGTTGGGCTTCGTTTCACTCAGCACATCCTACGCGGTGAACCTTTCGAAACATTTCTAGAAAACCAGACCCATCATCAACATCATCACTACCAGGAACAGCACCGTCATGATGCCACCGGCACGCATGAAGTCCGGCACGCGATAACCGCCCGGGCCCATGATCAGGGCATTAACCTGGTGGGTGGGAATGAGGAAGGAGTTGGAGGTGGCAATAGCCACGGTCAGGGCATAGATCGCCGGATTTGCACCCACCTGGAGGGCGACATTCACCGCCAGCGGCACCAGCAGCACGGTCGCGCCAACGTTTGACATAACCAGGGTAAAGAAAGTCGCCAGCGCGGCGATAGACGCCTGAATCACCCAGGGTTCAGCGCCACCCACCAGTCCAACCACCTGTTCGGCAATCCACTTGGCGGTACCACTGGTTTCCACCGCCAGTCCAAGCGGGATCAATGAGGCCAGCAGGAAAACGGTTTTCCAGCTCACGGCTTCATAGGCTTCATCAATGGTCAGCACGCCCGAGAGCACCATGCCCATAGCGCCGGTAAGCAACGCCACCGACAGACGCAGATCAGTAAACAGCACCATGGAAAGCGCAATGCTGAAAAACAGCAGAGCATAGCCTATCTTGTGCGGACGCAAATCTTCATGTGGATATTCAGTGGTGACCACCACAAAGTTGCGATCCTTCTCCAGCCGCGAGAGCGCATCCCAGGTGGTATGCACGACCAGGGTATCGCCAGCCTGCAGCGGCATATCGCGGATGCCATCGCCCTCGCGCAGGGTTTCTCCCACCCGATGCATGGCCACCATCGCGATGCCATAAGTCTTACGCATCCATATATCACGCGCGCTTTTGCCAATCAGCTTGGAACCCGGCGGAATAACCACCTCAGCGATACCGGCCTTGGTCGCCGCCAGCGATTCAGAAAAAGTTTCCAGGTTACCGCGCAACACCAGCCCGTAGTGCTCAACGAATTTTCTGATATTCTTCTCGGTAGCGAGAATGCCAAGCACGCTGCCCCCTTCGATACCCACGTCCCGCGCCAGCCCACCAGGGCCAATACGCAGGTCATCACTGCCACGCAGAGCAGCAATAACACGAATACGCTCGTCATGTTCGATATCATCCAGCAGCTTGCCTACCAACGGACTGTCGGCCGGCACCTGCACTTCAAACAAATCGTAGTCGATACCGTAAACATCACGGAAATAACTCATGGTATGGGTTGCAGTCGCACCGTCATCTTTAGCCTGCGAGGGCAATACAAAACGTCCGGTGAGAATAAAATAGACAATCCCGGTAGCCACCAGCGCCAGGCCGATGGGGGTCACGGAAAACAGGCCCCAGGTCTCCATCTGCTGATCCACCGGCAGGGCCTTGTTGGAGGTTAGAATCAGATCGTTGAGCAAAATCAGCGGGCTGGAACCCACCATGCTCACCGTGCCACCGAGAATCGCGCAGAAACCCATGGGCATAAGCAGACGAGACATGGGCAGACCGGAGCGCGCCGAGATGCGACTGACCACCGGTAAAAACAGCGCGGCTGCACCCACGTTCTGCATAAACGAGGATATGATAGCAACGGTGCTGGAAATAATCGGAATAATGCGTTTTTCAGAAGTGCCGCCTGACTTGAGAATAAAGGCGGCTACCTTGCCCATGATACCGGTTCGATCCAGACCGGCGCCGATGACCATCACCGCAATAATGGACATCACCGCGTTACTGGCAAAACCATCGAACAGGTGTCGGGTATCAACCAGCCCTGCTTCCAACCCCATCAGCGGCGCCAGTAGCGTGGTCACCCCGAGCAGGACCATGATGCTGATGGCAGCCACATCCACGCTCACAACTTCGAATACAAACAGGTAAATCGTCAGAAGGAGAATGGCGCTGACCCAGGCAATTTCAATATTGGGCACCGCACTGGCGGTAAAAATACCCATAATAATAAAAACAACGGCCGCAATCAGGCGTTTCAGGATTTGGCTGCTCAAGAGATACTCCTGGTAATTTTTTTGATAAAACCGGTAAAGTACTACTAAATAGGCGTTCCAAATACCAGTACACTTTCGGGTTTCCACGTTCGTGGTGAGCCTGTCGAACCATGAACGTGGAAACGCTGTAAATAAAGTGCTTAATATGTTTGTCCTTCGACAAGCTCAGGACGAACGGCTTTTCC
>JASBTR010000176.1 GCA_030148325.1 Gammaproteobacteria bacterium | reverse complement strand
CTAGGGTCTGTTGATCTTTCAGATGTTAGGCTGATTTTGAGGAAATTTTAGTCCTGACAAGGCATTTTTTACGTATCAATGCACTCCATTGATAGTAAAAAATAACGCAGGCAGGGCTAAAATTAGCCAAAATCAGACAATAGATGAAAGAACAACAGACCCTGGGGATTAATCAGAAATTTCTCAGGTTATAACCGGGAAGTATGCTCATGAATGTTGATCGGTCTCCACGTTTCGTTAGTCGGCTTACCCGTGACACGCTGGCGCTTATTATGGCCGGCGGGCGGGGTTCCCGGCTCAAGCATCTTACCCAGTGGCGCGCCAAGCCGGCGGTACCCTTTGGCGGCAAGTTCCGGATTATCGATTTTCCCATTTCTAACTGTATTAATTCCGGTATCCGTCGTATTGGCGTTCTGACCCAGTACAAGGCGCATTCCCTGCTGACACATATTCAGCAGGCCTGGGGGCATTTGCGCGGCGAGTTCGGTGAATTCGTAGAACTGCTGCCGGCGCAGCAGCGTATCGCCGCGTCCTGGTATGCGGGTACGGCCGATGCGATTTACCAGAATCTGGACATTATTCGCAGCCACCGTCCGAAATATGTACTGATTCTGGCCGGTGATCATATTTATAAAATGGACTATGGTGAGATGCTGGCTTTCCATGTGGAAAATCAGGCGGATATTACCGTTGGTTGCATCGAAGTATCGCTGGAGCAGGCCAGAGCCTTTGGCGTGATGGGCGTTGCAGAAGACAGCCGTATTCATAGTTTTATGGAAAAACCGGATGCACCGGAATCCATGCCGGGCAGTGATGACACAGCCCTGTGTTCCATGGGCATTTACATTTTCAATACGGAGTTCCTGTTTGAACAGTTGATCAAGGATGCCGATATGCCCCAGTCCAGCCATGACTTTGGTAAGGATATTATTCCTTTGGTTATACAACGTTATCGCGCCTATGCCTATCCTTTCCGTGATCCGGAAAATAGCAAACAGGCATACTGGCGAGATGTGGGTACGGTGGATGCACTCTGGGAAGCCAATATGGAACTGGTGAGTGTGACGCCGGAGCTGAATCTCTATGATGAGGACTGGCCCATCTGGACTTATCAGGAACAGCTGCCGCCGGCCAAATTTATTTTCAATGATGATGACCGTCGTGGCATGGCAGTGGATTCCATGGTCTCCGGGGGCTGTATTATCTCCGGGGCGAAAGTGCATCATTCACTGTTGTTTTCCAATGTCTGTGTCGAGTCCTATGCGTCACTAAGTGAATCGGTAGTTTTGCCCAATGTCGTGATTGGCGAGGGCTGCCGGATTAGCAAGGCCATTATTGACAAGGGCTGCAAGGTGCCAAAGGATACGCTTATTGGTCAGGATCTGGAGCAGGACAGGGAACGCTTTTATGTTAGTTCCAATGGCGTGGTGCTGGTGACACCGGAAATGCTGGGTCAGAAGTTGCATCATGCCCGCTAACTCCCCGCAGCCTCAGGCTTTAAAAGTCGTACTCTATTGGCACATGCATCAGCCGGAGTACCGTGATCTTCGCAGCGGTGAGTATCACCAGCCCTGGACTTACCTGCACGGGATCAAGGACTATGTCGATATGGCCGCTCACCTTGAAGCCATACCGGAAGCGCGCGCAGTAGTGAATTTCGTGCCCATCCTGCTGGAGCAGATCGACGATTACGCCCAGCAGATAAAGAATTTCCTTAACAACAGCATGGCCCTGAGCGATCCTCTGCTGGCGGCGCTGGCTGGCCCGGTCCTGCCCTCGAGCCAGGAATCACGGCTGGAATTAATCCGTCATTGTCTGCGCGCCAATGCCGAACGCCTGATCGATCCCTTCCCTGCTTATCGCAAACTGGCCGATATTGCACGCTGGTTACCACAACACCCGGAGATGATGCTGTATGTGAATGAACAGTATCTGGCTGATTTACTGGTCTGGTATCACCTGGCCTGGATGGGGGAAACGGTTCGCCGGAGGGATCAGAGAATCAGGCGGCTGCTAAAAAAAGCCTCCGGTTACACGCTCCGTGATCGACGTGAATTACTGGCTGTCATGGGGGAGTTACTGGCAGGTATTACTGTACGCTACGCAGCGTTAGCGAAGCGTGGCCAGATTGAATTGTCGATGACACCCTATGCTCACCCCATCATGCCGCTACTGCTGGATATCCAGAGCGCAACGGAGGCTATTCCCGACATCAGCCTGCCTTTTTTGCAGCAATATCCGGGTGGTGAAGAACGCCTGCGCTGGCATCTGCAACAGGGGCTTGAAACCTTTGAAAAATATTTTGCTATGCGTCCGACAGGCTGCTGGCCCTCGGAAGGCAGTATCAGTGAGCCGACCCTGAAACTGTTGTCTGAAACCGGTTTCAAATGGGCTGCATCAGGTGAAACGGTTTTACGCAACAGCCTTGAAGCATCGGAGATGACGCCGGAACAGGATAGTTGTCTTCACCAGCGCTATCAGTTACAGGGGCAGGCGATTAACTGTTTTTTCCGCGATGATGGTCTTTCGGATCTGATTGGTTTTACCTATTCCGACTGGCATGCGGATGATGCGGTCGCCAATTTTGTCCATCATCTGGAGAACATTGCCGATGCCTGCGCCGATCAGGATGGCAGCGTGGTTTCCGTTATCCTTGATGGCGAAAACGCCTGGGAGTTCTATCCGGATAATGGTTATTATTTCCTACGCGCCCTTTACAAGGAAATTGCGGAAAACCCGCGACTGGAACTGACTACATTTTCAGATTGTCTCGAAGAGGGTGAACCCGCCATTATTCCAAAACTGGTAGCCGGCAGCTGGGTGTACGGTACTTTTTCCACCTGGATTGGCGATAAAGATAAAAACCGCGCCTGGGACATGCTTGGTGAGGCCAAGCGCTGTTTCGATAAAGTCATGGCCGGTGGTCGGCTCGATGAATTGCATCGGCAACGCGCCGAACGGCAACTGGCCATCTGTGAAGGTTCGGACTGGTTCTGGTGGTTCGGTGATTATAATTCGGCCGAGTCGGTCAGCGATTTTGAATCCCTGTATCGGATGCACCTGTCGAATCTGTACCAGATCCTCGGCGAAGAGCCGCCGGCTTATTTGTCTGAAGTCTTTGCTCATGGCAGTGGTGCGCCCGAACTGGGCGGGGCTATGCGCAAGGGGAAGGAATAGCCTGCATTTCTCATCAGGCGGCGAATTGATATGAAGGTACTGTGATAAAAAGGTTATGTGTTGTAATGGCTGAGGAGATAACGCGTTATTCAACCACGCCTGTCACGGTTCAGGCTGGTCTTCGCTTCCATAGACCTGCTATTTACGCAAACCATAGCGATGGCTATGGTTTGCGCCCCATAGCGGCGTCTACAAATACAAATCCGGCGTCTGCCCCCGTGATCCTGATGAGAAGTGCGGGCTAGCGGTGAGCAAGGCAAACGGACTGCCGGTTTTCGATTTTTCCGCAACAAGGCGGGCGGGAATTTTGTTGCATCCAACGTCACTACCGGGACGTGACGACAACGGTGACATGGGGCATGCCGCCTACCGCTTTATCGAGTTTCTGGCCGCCAGTGGCGTCAGCGTCTGGCAGATGTTACCACTGGGACCAACGCACGAAGATGGTTCGCCTTATCAGTGTCTTTCCGCACATGCCGGTGATCCGCGTCTGATCAGTCTCGACTGGCTGGTCGATCGCGGCTGGTTGAAAAACGCAGAGATTGAAAAAGCGTCTATCGGATCATCCTTTCGCCGTACCTGTTTACAACAGGCCTTTGTCTTTTTCAATCAGCATGCGAATAGCGCACAGCGGCAGGATTTCTCAGAATTCTGTCAGCGCCAGGCATACTGGCTGGACAGTTATGCGCTGTATATGGCGATTCGTAAGTCGCAGAACAACTGCGGCTGGCCTGACTGGCCACAGGCGCTGCGAGATGGTAAGGCACAGGCACTGGAAGAAGCACGCCAGGGTCTGCAGGATGATATCGGCTATGTGAAATTTGAGCAGTATGTTTTTTTCAGGCAGTGGGCGGAGCTGAAAAACTATGCGCATAGTCATGGCGTTTACCTGTTTGGTGACATGCCAATCTTTGTCGCCCATGACAGCAGTGATGTGTGGAGTAATCGGTGCTATTTTCTGCTTGATGAGGGCGGACAGCCGGAAGTGGTCGCCGGCGTGCCGCCGGACTATTTTTCTGAGACCGGACAACGCTGGGGTAACCCACTATATGACTGGCCATGCATGGCGGAAGATGGTTTCCAGTGGTGGGTACAGCGTATGCAGACCCAGCTTGAATTGTTTGATATTGTGCGCATTGATCACTTCCGTGGTTTTGAAGCCTGCTGGGAGATTCCGGCAGAAGAAGAAACCGCGATTAACGGGCGCTGGGTCAGTGCGCCTGGCAAGGCCCTGTTGCAAAGCCTGAACCAGGCCTTTTCCGGTCTGCCATTGGTGGCCGAAGATCTCGGCCTTATCACAGCTGAAGTGAATGCCCTGCGTCAGCGTTTTCATCTGCCGGGCATGCGTATTCTACAGTTCGCCTTTGGCAGTGGTGCAAACAATCCTTATCTTCCGCATAATTATGAACGCAACACGGTTGTTTATACCGGCACCCATGACAATGACACTACACTGGGCTGGTATGAGAGCCTGCCAGATGAAACCAGAAAAGATATCGATAACTATCTGGGTTATGCAGTTGATGAGACTATGCCCTGGCCGCTGATTCGCATGGCTCTGGCCTCAGTCGCGAATATGGCGGTCATCCCGCTGCAGGATGTTCTTGAATTAGGTAGTGAGGGGAGAATGAATGTGCCCGGCACTACAGAAGGAAACTGGCGCTGGCGGTTTAATGACGATGCCCTGACAGTGGAGCTCTCCGCCCGCCTGAATAAATTAATCAGCTGCTACGGACGACATATTGAAAAACAATAATAACCCTGATCATCCTGCGTAGAAACGATGAAGGATATGCTGAGGAACGAAGTGCATCGTTCGTAAAAATATTCAGATAATCGGATTCTCCTGTTCTTATGAATGGAAAAATTATGTATGTTAAGAAGTTATTTTACCTGATTTTATTTATATTGCTGGCGAGCATCATTGTTTATGCTGGCTTACTGTGGAACAACAACCGTGATGTTGCACCTGTCAATGAGGCGGAAATACAGCGATCATTAAATGCCGGCATCAACTGGCTGCTTGAACATAAAGCAAAAATACTAAAAACCCCCAATCCCATGTTATGGTGGATGGTGCAGCAAAGCGCGAGCGCAAGCGGTGATCCACGACTACAGAAACTGTTTACAAGCTATGAAACTGTGTACCTGAAAAACAGGGGCAATAATATCTGGCGCCCCCTGTTTTATAAAAATTCCTGGTCACCGGTGCGCTATGAATCTATTCGCCAGTTTCCTTATTACAATAAACACTTCCTCTATGCGCTGAATTGCGACAGAGATCTGGAAAAATACCCTGAAATCAGCGCACAGAATGAGGCCGATTTCTGTGACAGCCATCCTCTGCGTCCCGCCTGCGTCACCCATCAGTTAATGGGAATTCGTATGTTGCAACGAAAAAAATGCGGAGTTCCTGATGACCTGGATGAGACTGTTTCGATTCTTCAACAAAAAATAAAAAGCCAGTTATTTTATGATCCACGCGTAGTGGATGTGTATCTCCAGAGAGTGCTCATGTTAATAGAAACCGGTGCTGCGGATGCGGTAAAATCTGTCTGGCTGCGGCAGGTTCTTCAGGCGCAAAGTGAAGCCGGCGGCTGGAGTAACTTCGAGCCGCTGTTACCATTGCCGGCTGGCCGGAGTCTGGGATTATCACAGCGAGGCATCAGTATTCAGAAACAGCGCGACACTTTTCATGCCACGGCGCAGGGTGTGATGATTATGAGTCTGCTATCTAATCGCGGGCGTTCTGAATAAGTGTTCCGAATTCCTGTCCAGTAAAAAACCTTCACCCTGAGCCTTTTGGTTTTGCTGTACCCGGCACATATGGGAATGAGAGATTTAATCTCTATGGATTAAATTCCCCGTTGCTTGTGGCAAAAACCGGCGGGAGCGGGTGGCAAAACCAGTAGGAGCGGGCGGCGAAAACCGGTAGGAGCGGGCTTGCCCGCGAATAGTTTGAGGTTTATCCAACCGCTTTCGCGAGCAAGCTCGCTCCTACGAAGTTCTATTGTAGTTGCGGCTTCTATCCTTCAGGCACAGGTTCGCCTGAAGGCGAACCTACATGACTGTCCACCTGCTGCGAAAAACCGTAGGATGGGTAGAGCGAAGCGAAACCCATTAGCATGGCTGTTTGCCTGGGGGTCGATCTTTATATTTCAGGGCGCTACCCAATCTGTAAGCCACGAACTTTTATAACCAGATCATAAATCCCGTTTCATGCCGATGGGCAAGCAGTTCATGATAAGGATACATACGCAGCTTGTAGTAATTGAGTCCGGGGCGGGCGGGTTCGAGATCCAGTGAGAACAGGTATTCATCACCCTGTTGGCCCTGCTGCTCGACGAAGGTGAAGCGTTGTTTGTCGCAGGCGCAGAATTCATCCTGTTTCTTTTCTCCAACCAGACATTCTACTGCAACATCATCTGGCGATAGACCGTTAAGGAAGACGCTGACCTTTATCGATAGTTTTTCCCCATGATGGATTGCAGTGTTGATTTCATCAACCCGCTTCATTGTAACGCCCTGCCAGTGTTTCCTGATTTTATTTTTCCAGTTAGCCAGCTTTTGTGAAGGACTGTTATTATCAGCAGAGAGGCGGGCGTGATGTATTTTTGCAGGGCCGTAAAATTTACTCACATAATCCATGAGCATGCGTTGCGCATTGAAATGCGGGATGCAGAATTTCATCGAAGCTTTGGACATTTTTACCCAGTTATGTGAATAACCCTGAGTGTCGCGATCGAAGAACATGGGGATGGCCTCATGTTCCAGAATATTAAGCAGGTCGTTGGCTTCCTCGTTGTTACGATAGGCCTCATCAAAATGCTGACCGTGGGGTGAGATACCCCAGCCGTTATCGCCGGTAAAGCCTTCATCCCACCAGCCATCCAGCACACTGATGTTAAGCACGCCGTTGATAGCGGCTTTTTCCCCCGAGGTGCCGCTGGCTTCGAGCGGGTATTCCGGGGTGTTGAGCCAGACATCGACGCCGCAGACGAGTTTGCGCGCCAGCGCCATGTCGTAACCTTCGAGCAGGAGGATCTTACCGACAAATTCGGGGCGCAGGGAATATTCGTGAATGGTGCGGATCAGTTCCTGTCCGGGGATGTCGTTGGGATGCGCCTTGCCGGCAAAGATCAGCAGTAGCGGTCGTTTGGGGTCATTCAGCAGACGGGCTAGACGTTCAGGATCGCTGAACAGCAGGGTGGCGCGCTTGTAGGTGGCGAAGCGCCGGGCGAAGCCCAGCACCAGTACATCGGACTCCGGCCGGGAAGTGTAGAGGGTGACGCGTTTAAGCAATACCTCGCTACAGCCATTGCGGTGACAGCGTGCGATCACGCGCCGGTTTACATATTCCAGCATCTGCGACTTGAGTTCCTGACGCAGGCTCCAGAAGCGGTGGTCAGGAATGCCGTCCAGACAGTCCCAGAAAGTAGGATCCAGCAGGTGGTTGCGCCATTCGCGGAAGCGCATGTCGAACAGGTTGATCCACTCAGGGGCAAGGAAAGTGGGCGCATGTACGCCGTTGGTGACATAGGAAATGGGATTTTCCTCATGTGGAATCTGTGGCCAGATATCACCTTCCATTTGTGATGCAACGGTGCCGTGAATGCGACTGACACCGTTGTGGAAACGCGAACTGTGCAGCGCCAACGTGGTCATGTTGAAGCCGCCGCCGCTGTTTGGCGCCAGCCCCAAAGCAAGGAAGCGTTCTATGCTGATGTTTAATGCCTGGGGCAACTTGCCGAGGTACTGGTGAATCAGGTTGTCATCGAAAATATCGTGTCCTGCCGGTACCGGCGTATGCGTGGTAAAAATAGTACCCGAGGCGACCAGCTCAAGGGCGCTGTCGAAGTTCATGCCATTGGCCACGTGTTCGCGGCAACGTTCCAGAATCTGAAAGGCCGAATGGCCTTCATTAATATGCCAGACATTGGGCCTTAGCCCGAGTGCGCGAAGGGCGCGTACGCCACCGATGCCGAGTACGATTTCCTGCTGAATACGCAGGACTTTGTCACCGCCGTAAAGCTGGAAGGTGATGGTGCGATCCTGCGCACTGTTTTCAGGCAGGTCGCTGTCGAGCAGGTAAAGAGTGATATGGCCGGCAACCGCTTTCCAGATTTTGAGAGCGACATTGCGGCCGTCGATATCGACACTGACCTTGAGTTTGTTGCCCTGGCTGTCCTGCGCCGGGAAAATAGGCAGATCGCTGAAGTGGGCGGATTTGTTCAGCGCCAGCTGGTTACCGGCGGCATCGATGGTCTGGGTGAAATAGCCCTGACGATAGAGCAGTCCTACGGCAATGAAGGGCAGGCCAAAATCGCTGGCAGCCTTGCAATGATCGCCGGCGAGAATACCCAGACCACCGGAATAAATGGGGAAGCTTTCATGCAGGCCAAATTCGGCACAGAAATAGGCAATCAGATCTTTTTCCGAGTCGATATGTTCATCAATATCAGGGTTTATTACCTTCGTGTGATAGGTGTTGAAGGAAGACATGACCCGGTTGTATTCCTCAAGGAATATATTGTCTTTAGCGGCCTGGTCCAGTTTTTCCTGGGCGATGCGGCGCAGGAATACCTTGGGATTGTGGCCGCAGTTTTCCCACAGCTCGACGTCAAGTCGGTAGAGCAGGCGGCGAACTCGACGATCCCAGGTATAGAGCAGGTTATTGGCCAGTTCGTTAAGACCGGAAAGTTGCTCCGGGATAACGGGCTGTACTTCAAACTTGAAAAAGGTTTCACTCATGGTTTGGTTACCTGCAGGAATTCATAAGATGATCTGCTAGTTGTAGCACAAAATGCGAGATGCTGCGGGAAAAGATCAGGTGATCACACTGGGCCTGTCCCGGCCGGTAAATTGCTGGATCTGGGCCAGCTCTTCGGCAATCTGGATCAGCGGCGCCAGGGTTTGCTGGGTCTCCAGCCCGTGTTTTTCCGGATCGGCTTCATAGCGTTCGAGATAGACCCGCAGGGTGGCGCCGGCGGTGCCGGTGCCGGAGAGTCGGAAGACGATGCGCGAACCATCCTCGAACATGAAGCGCAACCCCTGATGTTCGCTAATACTGTTGTCCACTGGATCGGTGTAACAGAAGTCATCGCATGCCTTAAGGCGGTAATCACCAAAGCTGCGGCCGGACAGGCCGCCCAACTGCCTGCGCAAATGCGCCATGAGTGATTCAGCGGCGGTGCTGTCCACTTCTTCATAATCATGGCGTGAATAATAATGGCGACCAAAGCGACGCCAGTGCTCACGCATGATTTCCAGTACCGGCTGCTGGCGCAGGGCGATGAGATTTAGCCAGAACAGTACAGCCCAGAGGCCATCCTTTTCGCGGATATGGTCGGAGCCGTTACCAAAACTTTCTTCACCACAGAGTGTGATTTTACGGGCATCGAGCAAGTTGCCGAAAAATTTCCAGCCGGTCGGTGTTTCATAGCATTCCACACCCAGCGATTCGGCCACTTTGTCAACAGCCTGACTGGTGGGCATGGAGCGGGCGACGCCGGACAGTCCTGAGCTGTAGCCGGGCAGATGGTGGATATTAGCGGCCATGACGGCAAGACTGTCGCTGGGGGTGACAAAAATATGCCGCCCCAGGATCATGTTGCGATCACCGTCACCATCAGATGCGGCGCCAAAATCAGGCGCATTAGCGCCGAACAGTCGCTCCACCAGTTCATGGGCATGCAGCAGATTGGGATCGGGGTGGCCGCCACCGAAGTCTTCTTTCGGAACAGCATTGAGCAGTGTATCCGTGGGCGCGCCCAGACGTCGTAGCAGGATTTCCTTTGCATAGGGGCCGGTCACCGCATGCATGGCATCGAACAGCATGTGAAACAGGCCGGACTTGAACAGCGCCCTGATGGCGTCGAAGTCAAACAGGTGTTGCATAAAATCCGCGTAATCGGTCACGGTATCGATGATCTCAATACGTGTTTCGGCAAGCTGTATTTCGCCCAGGCTGTCGAGATCGATGTCGTCAGATTCAAACAGGCGGTATTCCTGAATGGCGCGGGTGGCGTCATATACCGCATCGGTGAGTGCTTCCGGCGCCGGGCCGCCATTGCCCATGTTGAACTTGATGCCGAAATCGGCCTCGGGGCCGCCGGGATTATGACTGGCGGAGAGAATAATACCGCATAGAGCCCGGTATTTTCGGATCTGAGCCGACATGGCCGGGGTGGAAATGAGGCCGTGCTGGCCAATAAGGATGTGACGGAAGCCATTGGCAATGGCCATTTTCAGGATGATCTGGATGGCCTGCTGGTTATAGTAGCGTCCGTCGCCGCCAATGATCAGAATGTCCTTTTTTGCTGGTTTTGGCAGTGTGTCAAAAATACACTGGACAAAATTCTCCAGATAATGGGGTTGCTGGAAAACCCGGACTTTTTTGCGCAGGCCGGAAGTGCCGGGCTTCTGGTCAGAAAAAGGCGTGGTTGCTATATATCGGATGCTCATATTTGTACGACTAAGGTTAGAGTGAATCGGGAATTATACCCTGATACGCTGTTGTGTCAGCATTCCCGGTTGAAGAAATTCGGTTTACCTAAGCACAGATTCCGGTAGAATCAGACTATTCTGTGCAAAATAAAATATAATTTCCACCGCCAGGAGATTCAAAATACCTGGATCAGGATAATTTAGGGTTTGAGAGAAAATGCTTAACACGACAGGGATCTGGAAGGCGTTGCAGGCGCATTATGAGGTTATGCACAGTCAGCACATGGCTGACCTGTTTGCCGAAGACAGCCAGCGTTTTAGCAGGTTTTCTCTATATCACGAAGATATTCTGCTGGATTATTCCAAGAACCGCATAAGCGAAGAAACTATGTCACTGCTGTTCCAGCTTGCCCGTGAGGCAGGGCTGGAAGAATGGATCACGCGTATGTTCAGTGGCGAAAAAATCAACCATACGGAAAAGCGCGCCGTGTTGCACACTGCTTTGCGCAACCGTTCCAATGAGCCGGTGATGCTGGACGGCCGGGATGTGATGCCGGAAGTCCGCGCCGAGCTGAAGAAAATCCGCGTGCTGGCCGAAGCGGTGCGCCAGCGGCAGTGGCGGGGCGTCAGCGGTCAGCCGATTACGGATGTCATCAATATTGGCATCGGCGGTTCCAGTCTGGGGCCGGAAATGGTTACCGATGCCCTGCGCCCTTATGGGATTCACGATATGCGCTTTCACTTTGTTTCCAACGTGGATGAAAATCACATTATGGATACGCTGGAAGCGCTGAAGGCGGAAACCAGCCTGTTTATTATTTCCTCCAAGAGTTTCACCACCCAGGATACCATGCTTAATGCCGGTACGGCGCGCAACTGGTTTTTGAAAAGCGTGGATGACGTATCGGCAGTCAACAAACACTTTGTCGCGGTGACCTCGAACACCCGCGCTGCCGTCGAGTTTGGGATTGCAGAAGAAAACGTGTTCAGAATGTGGGACTGGGTAGGTGGTCGCTATTCACTGTGGTCCGCAATTGGCCTGCCGATAGCGATTTCTGTTGGTATGGATCATTTCGAGGTGATGCTCGAAGGCGCCTGTAGCATGGATCAGCATTTCAGAACGCAGCCGCTGGAGGAAAATATTCCCGTAGTGCTGGCGCTTCTGGGTATCTGGTACAATAATTTTTTTGCTGCGCAGACACATGCCATCCTGCCCTATGACCAGCACCTGAGCCGTCTGCCCGCCTACCTGCAACAGGCGGACATGGAAAGCAATGGCAAGTATGTGGATCGCGACGGGCAGGTGGTTGACTATGAAACCGGCCCCATCATTTTTGGCGAGATTGGCATCGCTGCACAGCATGCGTTCTACCAGCTGATTCATCAGGGCAGCAAACTCATCCCGGCGGATTTTCTCGCTTCTATCAGCGACTATCATTGCATCAAGGAGCACCACCGGGTGCTGATGTCCAATGTTTTTGCACAGACCGAAGCGCTGATGAAGGGCAAGACAGCGGCGGAAGCTGAAGCTGAGTTACAGACAGCAGGCCTGTCAGCAGAGGAAATACAGGCCCTCTTGCCCTACAAGATATTTCCGGGCAACAAGCCTACTAATACGATCATGTTCCGGACGCTGGATCCGCGCACCATGGGCATGCTGATTGCCATGTATGAACACAAGATTTTTGTTCAGGGGGTGATCTGGAATATCAATTCGTTTGACCAGTGGGGGGTGGAACTGGGCAAGCAGCTGGCGGTAAAAATCCAGGGCGAACTGGATGATGACAGCGAGGTGACGACGCATGATTCATCAACAAATGGTCTGATTGATTTTTACAAACAGATACGGCCAAAACACAGCTGAATGAATATTCCATTTACTGGCCTGCGAGGTGGGAGCAGATTGAATCTCTACGGGTTTAATTCCCCACAGTTTGCTGTGATTAATATTAACCGCCAAGATGCAAAGGACGCCAAGATTTAGCCAAACAATTCCTGGCGTCCTTTGCGTCTTGGCGGTTCAGGTTGTTCCTTTGACTAATACCCGTAGCTTGCTGCGGGGTTGTTTATTTCTCGTTGGGTTTAATCTTTGAGGGTTTAATTACCCGCTTGCTGCGGGGTGATTTATTCAGAATGGTTATTTGGGTAGTTGAATGGGTTTCTTTAGAAAAAAGACAGGAGTGTTTGGAACCCGGGCAGACAGCTATGATCTGCTCAAGGCGCCCTATGCCAAATTCAGCAACCTGCCACACCCCTACCGCCGTCCCGGCAAAAAAGAAATCAGTCCCGAGTTATATTATAAAAAACTGGGGCAGCTTCAGAATTTTCCAACACGTATGCTGGAAGACGCGATCACTATTCTTTCTTCGCTAAATATGATGCTGCTGAAGCCGGAGCAGCGACTGGAAATTACAAAAATGATTATGGTGCAGATTTATCCTGCACTGGCAATCTGGTATCAGAAATATCAGGGCCTGGAAAACAGCCTGCCGGAAAGCAAGGATCGGCGAGTAACGCTGACTGTCAGTGTTAAAGCGCTGGAACAACTGGCCGTTTCATACATGCATTATTTCAGGGAACTGTTTACTCCGGCATCCCGGCGTTTCAGGAAACAGTCGGCCAAATTGACGGCGATTGGTTTCAGGCTAATGGAAGTATTTATGCTCCTGCAACGCGTACGCGCGCTGCGTTATCAGAAACTCACGCGCAGTGAATGGCAGAACTGCAATCAGCTGTTTTTCTCTCTGGCCCTGCATAATGCAGTGGATGATGTCTATAAACTGCATGGTAGCGTTGGCATCCGTGCGGAACGTTCGGGCAGGGACAGCCGCAAGGATTTCCTCAACAGCAGCGTGCGTAAGCTCTACCTGTCTATTCAGTTGTTTGGCCTGATGGATGTAAGCACCTGGCCGACCCGGATGTTTCACCTGCCTGACGCCTACCTTGATTATCTTGATGGCGAAGGTTTGAAAATGGTGTTTGATGATGGTCAGGAACTGAAGTCGGGTTTTCTCTATACCGATCTGTATCAGGATATGGCCCTGCGCTTTGATCGTCCGGCGATGAAACATGAGCCGGCAGTACAGGTGGATATTTCCGGCCTCTACAACGCGCTGGTAAAGGATCACGAAGCCATCGCTAAAATGAAATTCATTTCAGATTTTGACGCATCAAAACTGAGCAGGCCGTTGCAACGTATGGATGAGGAAGAACGTGTCCCTATCCTTGATATGATGTTACTGGCTTTGCAGCCACGCAAACGTCAACAGCAGCGGCATGCCGTTTTTTCTGATGATGTTATGAAAGTCTATTTTGGAAAACGTGAAGTTATGCATCTTCTGACAGATCTGACCCGGCACGATTTCAGGGAAGTCATGCGTTCTCGGCAGTTCGTGGACACCCTGGCGCAACAGTCTTCCGCCTTTGCCGAAGACGATGAGCTACATATGCGATCGAACTGGCGTATGGTTAATTTCAGTACCGGAGGCATGCTGCTGCGGACACGTGAAACGGATTTCAGCAACCCGGTGCAACTAGGTCATTTGATGGCTTTTGTCCCTGAAGACAATATTCTTAAATCTACATTGGGCGTTGTCGTGCGTTTACAGCGTTATGATGATGGTTTTGTGGAAGTGGCTTTACGCTGCCTTTCCAATTGTGCCGAGGCCGCTTTCTTATTTAAACAGTCAGAAATGAAAACTGATCAGGGCAAGGCTGTTATCGCCTACCAGGACCTGAATGATCACTGGTACTTGATTGTAAACCCGGCCCATGATTTTGTGCCGGGTATGCCGTTCTGGCTGATACGTTCAAAAGGCAGCCGGGTTCCGGTGCGTCTGGGTGAGATATGGATGGCGAAAAAGGAGTTTCTGATTTTTGAAATGCGCTCACCGGGACTTCAATGATTACTCGTTAATTTTCATCTATAACGATTTGTATTAAACGCGGAGAACGCAGAGGCGCAAAGAAAAAAGTTAATGAAAACCCCGCAGCAAGCTACGGGGGTATTAATTGTAGATTAGCCTTCTACCCTTCGGGTGAAATGCCCGCGGGGTGGAAGCCGCACCTACAAATAGTATTTCGCTGCAAGCAGCGAGGAATTAAACTCATTAGAGAGCAACAATCAGAATTATACAACCTCTGCGCCTTCGCGCCTCTGCGTTCTCCGCGTTAATCATCCATGTTTATGGATACTCGTTAATAAAGCGCATCGACAGATCAATCGCCTGCACATGTTTGGTGATAGCGCCGGTTGATATATAGTCCACCCCGGTCAGGGCAATCTCCCGAATCGTGTTTAATTCAACGCCACCGGAAGCTTCCAATGGCGTTCTTCCTGCCGCCAGTTTTACCGCCCTGCGCAGATTTTCAGGAGCCATGTTGTCCAGCAGGATGCGGCTGACATCGGCATCCAGCGCCTGCTGTAATTCCTGCAGCGTTTCTACTTCCACTTCAATGGCGATGCCGGGAGCCTGTTTTTTCGCCTGAGCAACGGCCTGGCTGATTGAACCGGCGGCGATGATGTGATTTTCCTTTAGCATAATCATATCGAACAGGCCGATGCGATGATTGCAGCCGCCACCGCAGCGTACCGCATATTTCTGCGCCAGCCGCAGGCCGGGTAATGTTTTACGGGTATCGAGTAACTGTGCGCCAGTGCCGCTAATGGCCTCGACAAAACGGCGTGTCTGACTGGCGGTGGCTGACAGGGTTTGTAGAAAATTTAATGCGCTACGTTCGGCGCTCAGAAGATGGCGTGCTGAACCATGCAGTGAGCAGAGAACAGTGTTGGCATCTACATGCTGTCCCTCATTAACCCGCCAGTCGATCTCGATAGTCTCATCCAGCTGATGCATAACCTCATCGAACCAGGGGCGGCCACAGATGACAGCCGCCTCTCGGCAGATAACCTCGGCCTGCAGGATTTTGCTTTCAGGAATCAGCGCGGCGCTGGGATCGCCGGCAGCAATCCCGGCCGGGCCAAGATCTTCGGCCAGCGCCTGCGCACACTGTGCGCGAATGGTTTCTGCAGGTGGTGGGACGGGTAAACAGGGCATGAGGTGCTATTTGTCCACGTTATTTTCTAAATAACGCAGAGGACGCGGAGTCGCAGAGGCGCAGAGTCTTTACAGCATTATATGCAACCCGGATTGCATAAAAATCCAGAATAATAATCTCTGCGCCTCTGCGCCTCTGCGTCCTCTGCGTTTATATCGTAAGCTAATTATATTCGAGAAGGCATAGCTTGAATATAGTTATGGTGACTCTGTGGAGCCAAAGCTGATAATTGTCTTACGCAGTTCGGTTTTCAGGATTTTGTCAACCCGGTCGCGTACCCGCTTTTTCGAGATGGCGCGATCCTGTGAAGATTCTTTTATATTCCAGCGTTTGCTGCCCTGCACCTGTTGACCGGCCGCCTGGATAAGACTGATTTCCAGCGTGCCGCGTTGCCAGTACCAGCCCTGCTTATCTCTGCTTTCATTGAGAGTAAGTTTCGCATTGAGGATATACCCCGCCTTGCCGTCACTGACAGGGGTAAAGCCGGCAGCGGAGATTGCGGCTTTGAGTATATTATCCAGACCACCAATGGGATCGACGCTGATCCGGGTGCGGATGCTCAGGCGTTTTAGCAGGGCATCGCGATCACTGGCGATGGTCGCCAGATTGTAGGGGCTGCTGAGTCCGCGACCGGAGTAGTCCACAATTTTCAGCTGTCTGTTATAGATCTCGCGTTCCAGCTGTGCCTGCAGGGCGGTATGCGCAAGTCCAATCTTGCGCAGCAGGTTATCGCTTTGCCGGGCGCGGCGGATGGCCTGGCTGGTCACATCATCAAGCCGGTTAATGTTGTCGCGCAGGATGTTGCCTGCTTTCATCCTGTCGAGCACGGCGAGTACATGAAACTGCTTGCTGGCCCTGTCCTGCCAGGTTTCGGCAATTTCGATTCCTGAAATAATCTGATCCGTGCGAGTGGAAATATTCCGGCTGGCGCTGGCTTCCAGTTTCAAACTTGTCTTACCGTCTCTTGTCTGGCTGTTAGCGCGGGTGCTGTCCTCGCTTTGTTCCTGGATTCTGACTTCGAAAACCTTGGCCAGATCGGCGCGTGCGCGATCCCGAGCGACAGCCTGGTATTTGTCCTGCCCCTTACCGCTCAGGTATTTGGCGGGGGGATACTTGCTGCTATTGCCGTAGATCCAGTCAGGCCGGCCTGAGCCTTTACTGGCACAGCCTGAAATAATAAATACGCCAAGGAGAAACAAAGAAATACTAATCTTATACATATCCAGTGCCTCGTGTTTATGCATGTCCAGTGCCTTATCTATAATTATCACATAGATAGAGTACTAATGCTTCGTGGTTTCGCTGGTCGATGCCCAGTGAAATGATAAATAATATTTACGATCTGTGGATAGTACGACTTTTCCGAGAGAACGCTGGAAGATAATATTATTATTATGATCCAGCAGTTCAATGCGGGCAGAGTAACTTGCCGCCGGCGCTCTTAGCCGGGCAATCTGTATTTCCGCAGGCAGCGTCAACCAGCTGCGCGTGTCTGCGCGCTCAGTCAGCACCCCGGCGATGTTGACAATGAGTCCAGCCAGGCCATTTTGCTGGCCGGCTTCTTTGGCCATTTTATGTTTGGCAACCGCACGTGCCAGCGCACGTGCGGTAATCGCCGCCATCTGTGAGTTAAGCGTTTCAATCTCAAGGCTGCTGATATCCTCTACTTTTTCGGTTTTAGTGACAAGTTCGCGATCATTTTTCAGCAGCAGGCGGGCGCCGGCTATAATGGCGTCACGTTTCTGGTAATAAGGCAGGGAAATGCGAATCAGCTGTCCGGAATCAGGTTCGAGAATCTGGATGCTGGTTTCACGCTTTATCGGTGCCAGACCGTTGTTGAAAATAAGGACAAGTTCGGTGTCAGCGTTGTTTACAGCCTGAAAATCAGCGAGACGCAGGCCAAACTCGTCTTCATATTTCTGGCGTTCATTGTCAAGGCCGACTTTGTCGGCCATCAGGATCAATGAGCGTTCAAGCTGTTTTGGTATGGCGATAGCATAGAGCGCTGCATGTGCCTGATAGGCTTCATATGCTTTGCGATAGGCAATCATGGCATCACTCCATTCACCAAGATCTTCATAAATGATACCGCTGAGATAACGGGCAAAAGGATCGATACTGAGTGGACTGTTCGGATCATCCTGCATCAGTGTTCGAAGACGAATATCCGCCTGCAGGATTTCAACCCGTGCGCCATCCAGATCATCCATTTCGAGATAATTCAGGGCGGCGTAGATATGCAACATGAGCTGCTCAACGGGTGTGCCGATGTAGGTGCGTGTGGCATCATTAATGATAAATGATGAGGTTTGCTCAGATACGCTAATGGCTGAATATTTTTCTATAATGGCTTTGGATTTTTCGATTTCCTCATTGCTTTGTCTAAACTTGCCAAGCATACGCAGAAGCATAGCTTTATTGGCGGCATAGAGAAACAGATCCCTGTTGCTATGCGACTGTTTTTCAAGCGCTGCCAAGGCACTGGCCGGATCATTATTTAGCAGGCTGTGTTCAACGGTATGAAAAGACTGGCTGTAACTGGCGCAGCCGCAGAGAACAGAAAATATCCCTGCCATGGCGATAGTGGCTACGCTGTGCAGGGGCAGACCTTCCCTGATGAACATAATGGAGAGTTAGTTGGCTATTTAATAGCGCAGTTTGCTGTTTTTGACCAGTTTTTTGATTTTCTTCTGTCCCAGCCAGACCTTACGGTTGTCAGCCAGACTGATCAGTGTAAGGTCAACCTGATAGTAGCGGAGCTGGGTTTTTCCTTCCATGTCAATAATGGTATTGATGCTGCCCTTGAGCATAAAGTCTGCGCCCATTTCCCGTCCCATGGCCTTGCGTGTCGCCTCGCTGGCATTGATATCCTGATCCTTGCGTTCCTCGCGTATTTCCCTGCGTTCATTACTGGAGGCAACAAAGTTGACCTGGCCGGAATTGATCATGGCGCGTTCGATATCGGCGATGAAGGTTTTGACATTGATATGCTCATGACTGAGATTGCGAATCTCGCCTACGATTACTGCAGGCGGACTATTGTGTCTGCGGGTATAGTTTCTGAACCAGGGGCGTTCAAGCATGTCCCTGATCATCTCTTCGGAGACCATGCGTGAGTCGGTGTCGTTCCAGGCGCCGCTGAGATCGATGCTCTTATCAACATCGACGCGTTTAACCTGAGTACCGCAGGCGCTAACGAGCAAGCTGATAAAAATAGCAAGGATTACCAGTTTGAATTTTTCTCTAAACATGTATCTGTTCTCCACGGGGCTTATTTTTTAGCGGGTGCAACCTGGTCAAAAATATTCTCGGCATGGCTGTTGATATAGCGCTGCAGATCCTGATTCATATGGCGGGCGGTTTCAATAACCTTTTTCACATATTTCATGTCCAGTTCGGCAATAGAATAAATCGTGCCGGTTTTTTTGTTTTTCCAGCGGCCGATGATTTTTGCCCCGGAGAGGTTCATTTTGGTCAGGTTCTTTATTTCCCTGGAAATGGATTGCTGGGTGACTGTATCCTTGCCGGATCCCGAGGCTGCGGTGTAATCCTGACTGATGACATCCATCCAGGAACTGAGAATACGGGCAACTTCGGCGCGGGCGCGGTTGTCGGCGGTAGATTTTTGCAGTGACTCATCGCCCATAGCCGGTGCTTCGCCAACACCATGGAACAGGCGGCCTTCATTATTGTTCAGGTACTGGGTGCCTTCATTAACCCAGTCGGGTGCATCGTCGATGCCCAGATCGCTTTCTACCAGGGTTTTGCTGGAACAGCCGACTGTAAGCAGGGCAAGACTGAGCAATAAGCTGCTGATAAATTGAATAGAGGGTTGTCGTTTCTGCATATTCTGCATATTCTGCATAGGAGTACTCCTGTTTTGAATGTCAGAGATCAGACTTTCAGAGTCTGCCATTAAACCACACTCAGTCTCGCTTTTCCTTCAATTTTGCCTGCGCCTGAATCCGTAGCTTTATGATGGCGCAGTTCAGGCGATAGCGGGATTTTTTTAAAAACAATATCTTGCACCCTGTATCCGTTCTGAAGGTATGGATTTAGTTCGAAATTAGCGACATGTTTTCTGAATATATTAACAGCCTCTAAAGAATAGTGTAATGTCGGATTCATGGGCGTCAACCAGGTTATTAAGTGAAGAATTACGTTGCCAGTATTTTCGGGTCCCTGTACCAGAGTCTGCGGGATTTATACCCGATTATACTGGTTATTGCCTTTTTCCAGATTGTCGTCCTGCAACAGCCTATTCCGCATCTTCTCCAGATTCTGAGTGGTACGCTGCTGGTGGTGCTGGGTCTGACCCTGTTTGTTCAGGGACTGCAGATGGGCCTGTTTCCTATTGGTGAGTCTATGGCCTATGCTTTTGCCCGCAAGGGCAGCCTGTTCTGGCTGCTGGTGTTCTCCTTTGCCCTGGGGTTTGGCACGACCATTGCTGAGCCGGCGCTGATTGCCGTGGCGGATGAGGCCGCCGATGTTGCGGCGGCGGCCGGGATGGTGGCGGATACCTCGGAGGCAAAGGCGTATTATGCGGATGGCCTGCGTTTTACCGTGGCCTTTGCCGTGGGTTTTGCCCTGATCATCGGGGTTTTGCGGATTTTGCGTGGCTGGCCTATTCAGTATCTGATCGTCGGCGGTTATATTGGCATTGTGGTTATGACCGGTTTTGCACCAGAGGAAATTATTGGTATTGCCTATGATTCCGGCGGCGTGACCACGTCCACCATGACGGTGCCGCTGGTAACGGCGCTGGGTGTGGGTCTGGCCTCCAGTATCAAGGGCCGTAATCCCATGGTGGATGGCTTTGGCCTGATTGCGTTTGCGTCCCTGACACCTATGATTTTTGTGATGCTGTACGGGATGATGCAGTGAGCGAATTTTTTCTGCAATTGCTGACGGTAACCATGAACACCGTATTCGATGTATTACCGATAGTGCTGATTATTTTCGGCTTCCAGTTTCTGGTTATTCGCCAGCCCGTGCCGCACCTGAAATCGGTGTTGCTTGGTTTTGTCTATGTCCTGCTGGGGCTGTCTTTTTTTCTGGTGGGGTTGAAGCAGGCGCTGTTTCCCATCGGCGAACTAATGGCGAAACAGTTGACCGATCCTGCTTTTATCTATGGCAGTCTGGATAATATTCCTGAGATTTTTCGCTGGTCGGATTACAAGTGGGTTTATATCTTCGCCGCCAGCATTGGTTTTTCCACCACCATTGCCGAACCTTCATTGCTGGCGGTGGCGATAAAAGCACACGAGGTATCGGCGGGAAGCATCAGCGTATGGGGCTTGCGTGTAGCAGTGGCGATTGGCGTTGCTTTTGGTATTGCCCTGGGAACTTATCGTATCGTCAGCGGTACGCCGTTACATTATTATATTATTGTTGGTTATGTGATTGTGATCATGCAGACATTTTTTGCGCCAAAGATGATCGTTGCCCTGGCTTATGATTCCGGCGGTGTGACCACCTCAACGGTAACGGTGCCGCTGGTAACGGCCCTGGGGCTGGGACTGGCCAGTACGGTACCGGGACGCAGTGCGCTGCTGGATGGCTTCGGCCTGATTGCCTTTGCCAGCCTGTTTCCAATTATTTCGGTAATGGCTTATGCACAGCTCAGCCACTGGCGTGGGCTGCGAAACAGAAAGAAAAACTAAGGAGAGATTCATGCATTTTAAACTGATCATAGCCCTGATTGAAGATGACAAGACCGATGCGGTGATGGAAGCGGCGCGTGAGGCCGGCGCCACCGGAATGACGGTGATTAACCATGCGCGGGGTGAAGGCCTGAAACAGAGCAAAACATTTTTCGGCCTGACCCTGGAAACCCAGCGCGACATGTTGATGATGCTGGTTGAAGAACATCTTAGTCGCACCATCCTGGAGAAAATTGCCGATGTCGGTGAGTTCGACAGCAAGCCGGGTACAGGAATTGCGTTTCAGATCGATGTTGAGGATGCAGTCGGCATCAAACAGCAGATCGCCAGCTTAAGTGAGGTTGTGGAGGAAGAAATATGATTCAGAGAAAAGTAGTGCATGTGCGCGACGTGATGAAAACGCGCATCGACGTGGTTGATGGTATGACGTCGGTGAGTGACGCCCTTGAAATGATGAAACATATTGAAACCAAGTCGCTGATCGTTGACAAACGGCATGAGAATGATGAATACGGTATTGTGCTGATTTCAGATATCGCCAAGCAGGTGCTGGCGCGGGATCGTTCACCGGATCGAGTGAACATCTATGAGGTAATGGCCAAGCCGGTGATTTGTGTGGATCCGGAAATGGACATTCGTTACTGCGCACGCATGTTTGAGCGTTTTGGCCTGTCACGGGCGCCGGTGATCGAGCAGCGCAAGGTTGTGGGTATTGTCAGCTACACCGATATGGTGTTGCGCGGGCTGGTGATGAAAAAGGATTATCACCCGGAATAAGCAACAGCCCGTGATCTAAAAATCGATTCCCGATGAACATTGATAGAGCCAGTGAAGATTAATACTCATAGCGGACTACTGGATGTGGCGCGACAGTTGCCTTCGCCCAACTGTGATGCGCGTCCGCCTGGTACAGAGATCGATCTGCTGATTATTCACAATATCAGCCTGCCGCCCGGCTGCTTTGGCGGTGACGCTATCGACTGTTTTTTTACCAACAGGCTGGATGTCGATGCCGATCCTTTCTATAAGGAAATCTGCGACATGCGGGTATCGGCGCATCTTCTTGTGCGGCGCGATGGGGCTATCGTCCAGTATGTGCCATTCACACAACGGGCCTGGCATGCCGGGGTATCCTGTTTCGAAGGGCGGCAGGGCTGTAATGATTACTCCATCGGTATCGAACTGGAAGGCACCGATGAACTGGCCTATGAAGATATCCAGTATCAGGTTTTACAACAGCTGATAAAAGTACTTTGCCAGAGCTATCCGGGTATTCGTGAAGGTCGAATTGTTGGCCACAGTGATGTTGCCGCAGGTCGTAAAACCGATCCCGGCCCGGCTTTTGACTGGTCAAAAATTCGGGCTTGATATTGTGAAATAAAAACCGGAAACTACCCGCATGAATCTCATCAGCATTCTTATCGCCCTTGCGGTGGAAACCCTCTACAAGCCGATCAGCGACTACCGTCGTTATGACTGGTTACTGGATGGCAGTACGAAAATCTACCACAGGTTATCCGCTCAATCCTGGCGCGATGGCCCGTTTGGCCTGATTATAATGGTGGCCCTGCCCTGTTTTGCCGTCTGGCTGATTGCCGCCATGCTGGCGGGGGTTGCCGGTCTGTTCAGTTTTCTTTTCGGACTGCTGGTGCTTATATATTGTCTGGGGCCGAAGGATTTACTGGACGATGTGAGTAAATTTACCGATGCCCTGCAGGCGAATGATCTCGAAGCTGCGCGTCATTATGCCAGCGAGATCCTGGCGCGGGAAGTCACAGGTGATGCAATTTCACTGACAGAACAGGTCAAGCAGGGCATTCCGGTGACGGCCAATTCACGGGTGCTGGGGATTCTGTTCTGGTTTATGGTCATGGGGCCGGTGGGCGCAGTGCTGTTTCGTTATACCTGCCTGCTTCGGCATCAGGCCGGCTGGAGTAGTGGCTTTGCCCATGCGCTTGAACGTCTGCATGAAATCATGATCTGGCCCTCTGCTCGTCTGAGCGTAATGGCCTTTGCGCTGACTGGCAGCTTTGTCGATACCGTCAGTAACTGGCAGTCGTCCTCGGATTTCTGGCGGCGTAATAGTGAAGAGTTGTTAAGCGTAAGTGGAACTGGCGCGGTCAGGCATGAACTGGATGAGCCGCCTGAAGAAGGGCAGCCTGATATCGAAGGCATGCAGAATGTACTGGCGTTGATGAAACGCACCTTGATCGTCTGGCTGGTTATTCTTGCCCTGTTAACCTTGACCGGACTGGTGCTGTAAGCCGGACCCAGTGCTGATTAGTATTGAACCGCCAGGACGCCAGGAACGCCAAGTTTTAATAAAATAATTCTTGGCGTACTCTGCGTCTTGGCGGTTCAGCGGAGAAATTCAAGGCTCCGGCTTATATTTTAATAGCAAAAATAACGTAACTGCTAACCCTGACCGGACTGGTGCTGTAAGCCGGACCCAGTGCTGATTAGTATTGAACCGCCAGGACGTCAGGAACGCCGAGTTTTAATAAAATAATTCTTGGCGTACTCTGCGTCTTGGCGGTTCAGTCTCGTAGGTTGGGCTTCATTTCATTCAGCGCCAACCTACAACTTGATACTATGCAGCGTGCGGCGGTTGTTTGTTTAGCGCCAGCCTGATTTATTCACACCATTTTTTCTATCATGAACAAACCACCTGTTACTACCATTGATCTGATTCGTCACGGTGAACCCGTGGGCGGGAAAAAATATCGGGGACAGGTTGATGATCCGCTGAGTGAAAAAGGCTGGGCACAAATGCGTGCCGCAGTTGCCGATCAGCATCCCTGGGACGCCATCGTTTGTTCTTCACTGAGTCGCTGCCGGGCCTTTGCCGAAGAGCTGGCCGCACGCCATAGCCTGCCGCTGGAGGATGATTCACGCTTTATGGAAATTGGTTTTGGTGAGTGGGAAGGACGTACCGCGGCAGAACTGCTGGAGCATGATCCTCAGGCACTGTATCGTTTCTGGTCGGATCCACTGAACAACACGCCACCGAATGCGGAGACTCTGGCTGATTTTGAAATGCGCGTGATCAACGGCTGGAATGATGTGCTAAAAAACTACCATGGTCAGCACTTGTTGCTGGTCGGACATGCCGGAATGATTCGCATGATTGTTCGCCATGTGCTTGATATGCCGCTGGAGCGTATGTTTCGGTTGCAGGTGGCGCTGGCGGGCATCAGTCGTATTCAGGTGGAGGGTGAAGGCGAAACAGCATTGCCTCAGCTGGTTTTTCACAGCGGCCATCTGTAGATCTTTACGCTGATGTATATAGCGTTGTAATTCATAATATTCTTATATTATTCATAACCTTAATAACCTGTAATTTTAGTGGTTTTTGTTTTTTCTTTTTGCTATAAATGCTTTATAACTGATGATGTTTTTAATGATTAACAATAATAATTGATATCGCGGTTTTGAAGCTTTAACCATTAAGGAGGAAAAAACAAATGTCACATAAAATTGCCAATGCCTGTGTATTCTGTGGGGCTGCTGCCATTTCACTGATTACGATTGCCGTAATCGCGATTATGATCTGGACTCAGCTGGTATAAAAATAACTGCCTGATATGTAGATAGCCACCTGTTAACAGGTGGTTTTTTTTGTCTGCATTTTTTAGCGTGTAAAAACAGCCCCGCTAAAGCGGGGCTGTTCAGGGTTCTGCCGGTATCATTTGCAGTGATAACTGGCAGGATGCATCACTTATTGGCCAGGGTCTGTTGATCTTTCATCTATTGTCTGATTTTGGCTAATTTTAGCCCTGCCTGCGTTATTTTTTACTATCAATGGAGTGCATTGATACGTAAAAAATGCCTTGTCAGGACTAAAATTTCCTCAAAATCAGCTTAACATCTGAAAGATCAACAGACCCTACAGAGTTTGGACTCCTGTTTATGGAAGGATGTACTTATAACCCTGATGTTGAAAATCAAGAACAGCAACCGCACCGGATGGCACCATCTTCACACCGGGTAGCAGGTCACTGGTTACCCAGCCATTACCACGCATGGTGTTCTGGCACATATAGACAGTAACACCCCGTTCAATCAATGACTGGGTTAAAGCTGCAGTGGGGTTACCCGTGCTGACACCATAAGTGCGATTATAGGCTTCATCCGTGAGTAACCAGCGGCCACCGCCGGAATAACCAATGGCAATAACCTCGAAGTCTTTATTGATTTTCATGCCATAGAGTTTTTCATAATTATTAACGCTGTTGCGGGTTACATGCACCTGCTGGGCAAGCTTTTTCCGTTTGTTGATGCCGGCGGAATTCCAGGCAAATACATCCTTAACTTCAGAGCGTTTCTGGGTACAGGTGGTGAGCAAACTGGTGCCATGACCAAACTGGCTATCCATATTTTCGATCACCTGCGAGGGACAGGGGCGAGGTGCATCATCGTCATCTTTGGAAGACGCCTGGGCAACCGTCATGAGGCTACTGGCAACCAGTAATAAAATATATTTGTTGAGTTTCATAGTTGTTCATCCTTATGTTATAAGTTTAAAGAGTGGGGCTTCGCGATAGCGAAGCCCAACAACTGGCTAAATAAAAGTTCCAAAAGGGTGTCCACATATTAATGGTAGGATGCGCTTCGTTTCACTCAGCACATCCTACGAAGGTCTAAAATCACCATTAAAAAGTGGACAGGAATTCGGAATTTTTATTTAGTAAGGCGCTAGATCTTCACGCGCCCCAAACATGGACTGGATCATGGGGAAGCCAAGCACTGGCCGCAGATCCGGCATGGGGCGAAGCAATGTGATCCGATTCTGCACTGGATTGGCGTCACTGGTCTGCAGGTAGCGGGCAACGGCGTTGACCACTGTCATACCGGAGCCATCGGCTTCTTTCATCTGGATGACGTTCTTTGCCGGAACCTTGTTGATGCTGTTTGGCTCAGAGTCATAGTTGTAACCGGCCAGGGTATAAGTTTTGTTTAGATCAAGCGGTTCCCAGCTGCCGCTCGTGCGATTGTAGATTTCAACATTGGTCGCGCGATTACCCAGCGTCTGGTAAGGATCGAGATCGTAACGCAGGCCGCTCCAGCCAAACAGCCAGCCGCCACCCCATTTGCTTACATCCGGGTTGAGTGAACCATCTGCCGGTTTTTCGATGGTGCCCTTGATCTGTTTGCCGGTTACTTCACCATAAGCCAGATAGGGGCCAATCGGTACAAAGTGATAAATCTCACCGAGTGTAATGGGGCCGGCAGCAACCGTAGTGCCGTAGCGGAAGCCACGTATCACCCCGAGATCCGCGCCGGTAATTTCACGAAAAACATCGGCAAGGAAATCGTGCGAGGTGCCTTCTACTACACCGGGCATATTTTCATGGGCAAAATTGGAACGATGCAGATCAACCGATGCTGTGCCAATAACCGTATCCAGTGGCCGATCCAGTATGGTGCCATTGATTGGATTGGTATGGGGAACAAAGCTGTAGCCATAAAAAGGTTTCTGGATTTTTTTAATCAGGCGTGCAATTTTATGGTCTTCCTTGATCCGCGTATCAATCGGATGTTGCGTCCATTCGATATCGGCCAGTTTGCCGTTCTTAAATTCCAGCTCCATCTCGCCAATATTGGAGCCGTCCATGCCTTCTGCCACCAGCACGGTGCCGTTGCTGTTGCGCACCATCTTTGGTGTTTCTTCGTGCATGTCAGAAGAAAAGACAATGTCAACGCCGGGCACCGCTTCGGTCAGTCGGTAGTTGTTGGCCAGATTCAGCTCTGAAATCATAACCACCAGATCGACTTTGTGCACCTCACGCATCAGTGGCACCAGTTCAGCGATTTCCTCATCACCCTTGGTGAATCCAAAGCCCTGAACGACATCAGAGCCAATGACTTTTGGACCACGTTCAGAAGTAAAACCGATGACACCGATTTTGATTCCGGCAATTTCCCTGATCCAGAAGGAAGGCAGAACGCGTTGCCCCACTTTGTCTGCATAGGGGGCGCCGGTATAGTAAAGATTGGCACCAATGGCGTTCCAATTGGTAACCGGGTTATCGCCGGTGAATAATTCATGGAAGCGTTCGGTGCCGTAGACAAACTCCCAGTTGCCGGGAGCGAAAACATCAATGCCAAATTTGTTGATAGGATCAACCAGCGCCTGACCACGGGTGTATAGGGCTTCGGCTGAACCGTGAATGGTGTCACCTGTCATGATGGTTAGACTGTGTTTTGCATGTTTGCGGATATTTTTTACTTTGGTGTAGATCCGCGCCAGTCCACCTTCAGGGCGGCCATTACTGTCACTGCGGACATTGACGCGTGAATCCATGTGACCGTGTATGTCCCCAATGTGAATCAGGGTGATTTCAACTTCCTCCTCTTCATCGTTACTCTCTTTTTCACTGGCCGTGACAAGGTTGGTTAGTGACAGGGCCATAGCACTGCTTAATAGAAAAAAGAAAAATAGTTTCCTTTCATTTTTTATTTTCATTGCAGGTATCCTTAAAAAGGTTATTGGTTAAATGTCAGGCAGAATGTCCAGGCTGCCTGTGTTGACTCAGCATCAGCCAATCAACAGGTAAGGACACGAACCGACAGGATTTATTCCATGCAAAAGAAGGCTGATTATTTTCGTTCATTCTGAGTCTGTCGAAAGGTACAATGTGTAAGGTTATTCTGTTCGCAAAGTAACCAGGTTCGTTTAGGAATAATGCAAATCAACGATTTTATGATGGGAAAATAATCTGTAATGGATAGAAATACTTTTATTGTGCTGGTATCCATGGTTCTGTTTTTCGGTATGCAGAATTTAAATGCAGAAGTCATTACTGTGCGTGATGATGTTGGTCGAATCGTTAACCTGGATAAACCCGCTCAGCGTATCGTTACCCTCGCGCCGCATGCCGTTGAAATGCTGTTTGCGGCCGGCGCAGGTGATCGGATCATCGGCACGGTCTCTTATAGTGATTATCCTGCACAGGCGAAAACCATCCCCCGGGTTGGCAGTTATAATGCGCTGGATGTGGAACGCATCCTGGCTTTGCAGCCGGATCTGGTTTTTGCATGGGATAGCGGCAATAAAAAAGATCAGATTGAAAAATTAATCCAGCTGGGCCTGACGGTTTTTATCAATGAACCGCATTCAATAGAGGATGTTGCCAGCAGTATCGAGCGCATCGGCAGGCTGACAGCGAGCGAGACGATTGCCAGTCGTTTCAATGCGGTTTTCCTTGGGCGTTATCGGCAGTTGCAGGAAACTTATCAGAACAGAAGTAAAGTCAGAATGTTCTATCAGGTCTGGCATGATCCGCTGATAACGATCAATGGCCGGCATTTGATTTCAGCGGTCATGCGTTTATGTGGCGCAGAAAATATTTTTAATGATATGTCAGCCTTATCGGCCAGTGTTAGCGTCGAGGCGGTTATTGCCGCGCAACCTGAAATCATCATCGCCGGAGGGGAAGTGGACAAGCAGACGCAGCTGCTGGAAAACTGGCGGCGCTGGAAAAACTTGCCGGCTGTCAGGAACGCACAGCTTTATCTTATCGAGCCGGGATTACTACACCGGCATGGCCCGCGCATACTCGATGGCGCCGAGATCATGTGCCGCTATGTCGAACAGGCGAGAGCGGCGAGGGTAGTTAAAGATGGTGGGAAATAACGCAGAGGACGCAAAGTCGCAGAGGCGCGGAGATTATTTATTTTTATTGTGATGAACTATATAAATAAAAGTCCCGAATTCCTGTCCACTTTTTAGTGGTGATTTTAGACCTTCGTAGGATGTGCTGAGTGAAACGAAGCGCATCATTCCAGGCTAAATAGCTGTTCCGAATACCAGTACACTTTAGGAATAGCCGTTCGTCCTGAGCTTGTCGAAGGACAAATAGATTAAGCACTCTATTCACCGCATTTCCACGCTCATGGTTCGACAAGCTCACCACGAACGTGGAAATT
>JASBTR010000169.1 GCA_030148325.1 Gammaproteobacteria bacterium | reverse complement strand
GGAGATACAAATGAAAAACCTGATGATCGCCACAGCCGCTACTGTTGCTTTAATGGCATCCGTTACTACCGCACAGGCTGATGGCCAGAAAACTTACCAGACCGCCTGTTTTGCATGTCACGGTACGGGCGCAGCCGGTGCTCCTAAAGTAGGTGACAAAGCTGCCTGGGCGCCTCGCATTGCAAAAGGTATTGAAACACTGGACAAGCATGCGCTGCATGGTTTCAAGGGCAAGAAGGGCGTTATGCCGGCCAAGGGTGGTCGTTCTGATATGAGCGATGCCGACATTAAAGCCGCTGTTGCCTACATGGTAAGTCAGTCAAAATAACAACGCCATGGCCGTGCAGGCACGGTGCAGGGCTTCGATTTTACATTTAAATTCAACGTTGGGTAAAACTCATGACGTTTAAGATTTTGTTTTCATTGGTAATTTTATCTGTTTTTGCATCCGGCGCCAGTCAGGCCGCCGGTAATGCCGAGGCGGGTAAAACGAAAGCGCAGGTTTGTTTCAGCTGTCACGGTAGCAATGGCGACGGCAGTATCAATCCTGCCTGGCCGGCGCTCGCGGGTCAGCATGCTTCGTACACCGCCAAGCAACTGGCGGATTTCAAAAGCGGTGCGCGTTTTGAGCCGCTGATGATTGCGCAGGTTGCGAGTTTGAGCGAGCAGGATATGGCGGATCTGGGCGCGTTTTTCGCTGCCCAGAAAGTGAAAACAGGGTCGACGGATGAGTCCAAAGCCGAACTGGGTGGAAAGATCTACCGCGGTGGCACCAAAGCCAGCGGCGTGACAGCCTGTATGGCCTGTCACGGTCCGACGGGTGAGGGTAATCCTGCGGCGAAATTTCCCCTGTTAAACGGGCAAAATACGCCTTATGTTGTTAAGGCCCTGAATGATTTTCGAAGTGGTGCGCGTAAGAATGATCCCAATAGCATGATGCGCGGTGTTGCGGGTGAGATGACCGACAGGGAAATCGAAGCCGTGGCTGCATTTGTTTCCGGTCTGCACTAAAACTGACAGATGAATGTTGCCCCGCTGGTATAGTGGTGCAACAGTTTGATGACAGGAAAGGGCGGTAATGTTACCGCTCTTTTTTTATGCCTGGAGAACACAAATTCCGGGCTAACGGGAACCTCTCAATCATTGCATGGTCACTCATAACTGATACTATAAATATTTGCTTTCTGGGGACCGTCTGACCGAACTGCAGGTATTCGTAGCGAGCAAGCCGGGACTGAAATCAGATTTCCAGATTTTGAGGCGCATAGTCGCTCTATGCATCAAAAAACGGGGGCAATTTGAGTCGTCCCCCATCGGCGCAGTAGAATAATCCTGAGTCCGATCGACCCCCTGGCACTGACAATAACGGAGAATAAGAATGTTGAATGCCCTTCGTACATCTTTAACCCTGATAATGATGTTCGTGTTTCTATCAACCGCATCGGCGCGGAATTATGATGCTGGTATTGAATACAAACGGCTGAAGACACCGGTGTCGACCCAGGTCGGGCCCGGCAAGATCGAGGTGGTGGAGCTGTTCTGGTATGGCTGCCCACACTGTTTTCGTCTGGAGCCGGATTTGAAGAAATGGCTGAAAAGCAAACCGAAGAATGTCAAATTTATTCGTATCCCGGCCATTTTTAACAAGACCTGGGAATTACATGCCAAGGCTTATTACACCGCTGAGTTTCTTGGCGTCCTGGATAAAATTCACAAACCCTTTTTTGATGCCATCCATCTAAAAAAACAACGCCTGAATACAGCGGCTGCGGTGAAGAAATTTTTCCTTCAGCATGGAGTATCAGAGAAGGACTTTGATGGTGTATTCAATTCCTTTGGCGTGGATACAAAAGTGCGCCGGGCGAAGGAACTATCCAGACAATATGGCATTAGCGGCGTGCCCGCACTGGTGGTTAACGGAAAATATCTGACTGATGGGCCGATGGCGGGTGGTCGCAAGGGCATGATCGAGGTACTCAATTACCTGATCAAAATGGAATCGGGTACATAGCCGCCACTTGCCAGAGAGCCACTGACTAACTCGTTTGTTCATGGTTTTCCCGGGGCTTAAGGGGCGAATCTAAAGTAAACGTCACTCAGGCCGATAGGCCCCTCAATAGTGTTGAATCGGATGGCTGTTGTTGGCCAGCGATTTTGTCGGGATAAATACGGACACGAAGGAGGATGAACCGCATGAAGGCAGCTGAGCTCTTTATTAAATGTCTTGAGAACGAAGGAGTCGAGTATATTTTTGGCATTCCGGGTGAGGAAAACCTGGATGTCATGGACGCCCTGCTGGATTCGCCAATCAAGTTCATTACCACACGGCATGAGCAGGGCGCGGCTTTTATGGCCGATGTCTATGGCCGTCTCACCGGCAAGGCGGGCGTTTGCCTGGCAACGCTGGGGCCGGGAGCAACCAATCTTGTTACCGGTATAGCGGATGCCAATATGGATCATGCGCCGGTAGTGGCGATTGCCGGGCAGGCCAGTACTCAGCGTCTGCATAAGGAATCCCATCAGGTGCTGGATCTGCAACTGATGTTTCAGCCGATTACCAAATATTCTTCACGCCTGCTGACGCCTAATATTATCAGCGAAGTGGTACGCAAGGCCTTCAAGGTGGCGCAGACGGAAAAGACCGGCGCCTGTTTTATCGAAGTCCCGGAAAATATCGCCGAGATGGATGTGGAAGACGTGCCGCTTGCGGTTAAACAGCCGGCCATTCCTGAACCGCCGTATGAAAAAGTGGAACAGGCCGCACAGGTGATTTCCAGTGCTAAAAATCCGATTATTCTGGCTGGCAATGGCGTAGTGCGCAACAAGGCCTGGGCGCAGCTGGCTGATTTTGCCGAGCGCCTGCGGATTCCCGTCGCCAACACGTTTATGGCCAAGGGCATTATTCCTTTCAAACATCCCATGGCGCTGGGCAGCGCCGGTCTGCAGGCCAATGACTATATTAGCTGCGGATTCAATAAGGCCGATGTGATTATCTGCGTTGGCTATGATCTGGTGGAGTATCATCCCTATCTCTGGCATCCGAGCAGGGATCGCACCATCATCCATATCGATCAGTCACCCGCCGAGGTCGATGCCTACTACCCGGTAAATGTTGGTGTGGTTGGTGATATCAAGCACTCCCTGCTGCGCATCATGGAAGTCGCTTCACCTGCTACCGGCAATACCATGCGCGCCCTGCGTGAGGCGCTGATCGAAGACATGAACAGTTTCAAGGATGATAACCAGGTGCCGATGAAGCCGCAGAAGATCATCTGGGACCTGCGTACCGCAATGGAGATGGAAGACATCGCGATTTCCGATGTGGGCGCGCACAAGATGTGGATGTCGCGCATGTTCCGTTGCGAGCTGCCCAACACCTGCCTGATCTCCAATGGCTTTGCCAGTATGGGGATTGCCGTACCCGGCGCAATTGGCGCCAAACTGGCCTATCCGGATCGCAGCGTGGTTGCGGTCACCGGTGACGCCGGCTTCCTGATGAATTCACAGGAAATCGAAACGGCATTGCGGCTGAAAACGCCGATTGTGATCCTGATCTGGAGCGACAGCGCCTACGGCCTGATCGAATGGAAACAAATGAACCAGTTCGGGCGCAAATCCAATATTGATTTCACTAATCCGGACTTTGTCATGTATGCCAAATCTTTTGGCGCCAAAGGTTATCGTATCGAACGGGGTGAAGACCTGTTGCCGACGCTGAAAAAAGCGCTGGCGGACAAAACCGTCAGCGTGATCGATTGTCCGGTTGATTACAGTGAAAACCTTAAGTTGACCAGCAAGCTGGGTGAGATGGTCTGCCCAATTTAGCTGGCTCGGGGTTTTGTCGGGAAAATTGAATTGTGCAAGGCTATCGTTGTCATATTATCGATATATCCTTAACTAACATCTGTTCATATGTGAGTTTCCTTAAGAAATTTATCGGCCTGTAGGTTCGCCTTCTACCCTACGGGCACCATGAGGCGAACAATAGCGTTTAAACAAGGCATTTTGTACAGATGAAGCCATACCTACGTATGATTACCCATTATTTTTGAGCAGGAAATTACGATGCCCAAGCAGAAGTCAGCAACACAGATTCTGCGTGTCATGAGCTATAACATTCAGGTGGGGATTGCCACATCCCGAGCGCGCCATTATGTGACCGGTAGCTGGAAACATATTCTCCCCAGTTCTCAGCGCCTGCCCAACCTTGATCGTGCGGCAAAGCTGATTCAGCAGTATGACATCGTTGGCCTGCAGGAAGTGGATGCCGGTAGCCTGCGCAGCAATTTTATCAATCTTGCCGAGTACCTTGCCGAACGGGCGGATTTTCCCTACTGGTACGACCAGGTTAACCGCAACCTGGGTCGGCTGGCGCAACACAGCAATGCGTTTCTAAGTCATTTCAAACCGGAACGGATCGAGAATCTCAAGCTGCCGGGGATTATTCCTGGACGCCAGGCGATCATGGCAGTGTTCGAATCGGAGTCTGATTCACTGGCGGTATTCATTCTGCATCTGGCGCTGGGCAGGCGCGCGCGTATCCGGCAGCTGGATTATATTGCTGAGCGGGTGAACGATTTTCCCCATGCTATTGTTATGGGCGATCTCAACTGCCGTTTTGACAGTCGGGAAATGAAACGGCTGTTTAACAAGACACGTCTCCGTGAACCGCTGGATGAAATGCACACCTTTCCCAGCTGGTGTCCGCAGCAGCATATCGATCACATTCTTGTCACTTCTGACCTGACAGTGAAAAACACCCGCGCCCTGCATCATGAGGTTTCCGATCATCTGCCGCTGACAATGGAAATAGAATTGCCGGCGAGTATTCAATTAAACCGCCAGGGACACCGGGGTCTGTCGCTGGAAAATTATCTTGGCCGTTCTATGATGATTAAATGAGTGACAGGACGAGTGACAAGGGCAGTCGCAAAGCCGATCTATGGCAACGAAAGTATTATGAGAGCCTGGATGAGCTGGAACAAAAAGAAAAACAATGGAGCGAACTGGAATCCCTGTTACGTCTGCTCTCCTCCCGTCTGACACTGCTCTCGGACGCCAGTGATGAACAACTGGAAAAGAAGCTGGATAAGCTGCGCAGCAACCTTCGCTATGAAGATAATGTCCTTAAATTTCAGCCGCTAATCAATGATATTTCCTCGGCAATTGGCAAATCCGAGTCTGAAATAAAAGTCAGAAAGATAGATCCGGAATTTCAGTCCGCCAGCATTCTCAATAGCCTGCTTGATGAACTCAATATCCCCGCTGTTTTACAACGCCAGGAAAAGCATGTTCGCAAACGCATTGGCAGGGCAAAATCCGAAAAAGATATTCCTGAGCTGATCAAGGATATGGCCGAGTTGCTTGGTCTTGGCATAGAGCACCTGGTCGAGAAAGAACGTGAGAGAGCGGGCGCGGAGGCAAGCGACGAACAGGTTAAAGAAAAAACAGATACAAAAGAAGAAGAAAAGACAGGTCTTTTGAAAAAACTTTTTTCAAAGACAAAAAGCGAAGCAGAAGAAACACGGAGAAGTCAGCAGCCCGAAGCAGTCGAAGTTCCAGTTGGGACAGCTGCCGGATCCATAGATGTCCCTGTAGATGTTTCAGATGAGAGTATCGATCTTGATGCGGGTCAGGATACGGCAGAGAGCGAATCTGTTCTGGCGTTATCAGCAGATGATATCCGCAGTGCCGCCGGTGTTCTGATCGAACTGCTGGAAAAACTCGATCTGCCACACGATCTCAGTGTTGAGGCCGGACTTATACGTCAGCGGCTGGAACCCTGCTACGAGCAGGAAAAACTGGCGCAGGCGCTTGAAGCAACAGCGGCGCTGGTAGCCGAAGCGCACGCTCGTGTTTTTGATGAAAAAAAGGAACTGGAAGCTTTTTTAAAACAACTGACTGAACGCCTGCAGGAAATCGACAAAGATTTGCAGGAAACAGCGCGCCTGCAACAGTTGTCGATTACCGGTTCACAGGAAGTGAATGCCGCGGTTGAAGAGGAGGTGCGTGGTATTGAACAGTCAGTCGAGAAGGCCGGTGATCTGAGTATGCTGCAAACGGATATACAGTCACGAGTGATTATTATCCGTGATCATATGGACCGATTTTTACAGGCGGAACTGCTGCGTGACAGGCAGTCCGGTGATATATCCGAGCGGCTAAAAAAAGAACTGAATGCGGCGGAAGAAGAAATCGAGATGCTGCGCAAGCAGCTTGAAAAGGAACGCGAGCAGTCGATGAAGGATGTCCTGACCGGCCTGTTCAACCGCAAAGCCTATGATCAGTACATCAATGACGAACTGGCGCGATTCAAACGCTATGGCTCGCCCTTTGTGCTTGCCGTCTGGGATGTGGATCGGTTCAAGTCGATAAATGATCAATACGGCCATGTCGCCGGCGATAAGGTGCTGAAAATCATTGCCACAGTAATTGCAGAAAATACAAGAGAAACCGATATCGTGGCGCGCTATGGCGGTGAGGAGTTCGTTGTTATTATGCCTGAAACAAAAGTTGAAGCGGCATATAAGTCGCTGGACAAACTGCGCGGTATGATTGAAGATTGCGCTTTTCACTTTCGCAGTAAACCTGTCGTGATTACCGCCTCCTGCGGCATAACCGAAGTCCGGGAAGGCGATACACCGGAATCTATTTTTGAGCGCGCCGACAGTGGCTTGTACAGAGCGAAAGAGAATGGACGCAATCGCTGTGAGATAGTCGAGTAAGCGCCGTTCCAAAAGGGTTTCCAGTTATTCTCGTCTTAGCGAGATTTTAAATACATATACTTTAAAGTGGGCAGGGATTTGGAACGCTTATCCAGACTGCTGAGTAAAATCAGGAAGCAGTTAAACTTCACCTGACAGGAAACAATGATGACAGATTTGTTTGATGAGAAATCTAAAGACTGGGATGCGAATGAGATGATCGCGATGCTTTCATCCGCTATTGGTTCATCAATATTAGAAAATATTCCGTTGCATGATCAGATGCAGGTAATGGATTTTGGTGCAGGAACAGGGTTAATCACATCTCAAATTGCACCTCGGGTAAAAAAGATTTTTGCCGTAGACACATCCGCAGCGATGCTGGATAAACTTGTCTCCAAGCCGGAGTTGCATGCCAGGGTAGACGTTGTCTGTCAGGATATTATAGATAAGCCTGTAGATAAAAAATTTGACCTGATTATTAGCGCTATGGCGTTGCATCACGTAAACGACACGGCCAGGCTCATTCAGAGATTTTCGGATAATTTAGATGCCGGCGGACTGATTGCTCTGGCTGATCTTGATAAAGAAGACGGTAGTTTTCATCCGCCAGATACCGAAGGTGTTTTTCATTCTGGTTTTGACAGAGCTGAGTTGCAATCCATCCTTGAAAAAGGCGGATTCAAGGAGATTAATTTTCTGACCGCCCATACGATAAACAAAGAAGGAAAAAATTTCCCGGTATTCCTGGTAACGGCGACAAAAAATTAACAAAAATTTTTTATAAAAACAGGTTCAGCATCATTTGTTCGGCGAATAAACAACCCCGCAGCAAGCTACGGGGTATTAGTCAAAGGAACAACCTGAACCGCCAGGACGCAAAGGACGCCAGGTTTTAGCCAAACAATTCCAGGCGTCCTTTTCGTCCTGGCGGTTAATATTAATCACAGCAAGCTGTGGGGAATTAAACCCGTAGAGATTAAATCATGTTCGGTGGCGCCGGTAACAGTGACCTGAAGAAACTCGCCGGGCTGTGCATTCTCCACGCCATCGAGGATTACTACCCCATCCACTTCCGGGGCATCGGCGGTGGAGCGGGCGAGCAGCAGTCCGTCTTCGCTGTAGCCATCAACCAGCACGGTCATTTCCTGCCCCACTCTGGCCGCGAGTTTTTCTGCACTGATTTGTTCCTGCAGAGCCATCAGACATTCAAGCCTGTCCTGTTTGACTTCATCGGCAACCGGATCGGCAAGTGTGTTAGCGCCGGCGCCATCAACCGCCGAGTAGGTAAAGGCACCGACTCGATCGAGTTGAGCTTCGCTGAGAAATTGCAGCAGCTCGTCAAAGTCCTGTTCGGTTTCACCGGGGAAGCCGGTGATGAAAGTGCTGCGCAGGGTGATGTCAGGACAGATTTCACGCCAGCCCTGTATGCGTTGCAGGGTGTTTTCGATGTTGGCCGGGCGCTTCATGGCCTTGAGTATGCGCGGGCTGGCATGCTGCAGCGGCACATCCAGATAGGGCAGAATTTTTCCTTCCGCCATCAGCGGGATCACTTCGTCCACGTGCGGGTAGGGGTAGACATAGTGCAGGCGAATCCAGATCCCCAGTTCACCCAGTGCCTGCGCCAGTTCGGTTAAGCGGGTTTTAAGTGGCCGTCCACCCCAGAAGTCAGTTCGGTATTTGACATCCACACCATAGGCGCTGGTGTCATGGGAGACGACCAGCAGCTCTTTAACGCCACTTTGTACCAGTGCTTCGGCTTCGCGCATGACCTCGCCTACGGGACGGCTGACCAGATCACCACGCAGCGCCGGGATGATACAGAAACTACAACGGTGATTGCAGCCTTCGGATATTTTCAGATAGGCGTAATGCTCAGGTGTCAGCTTGATGCCGGCAGCAGGTACCAGATCGGTAAAGGGATCATGAGGTTTGGGAATGTGCGTATGGACGGCCTGCATGACTTCATTCAAGGCGTGGGGGCCGGTGACCGCCAGTACCTGGGGATGGTGTTCAAGCACCGTATCACCTTTCGCACCCAGGCAGCCGGTGACGATGACCTTGCCGTTTTCATGCAGGGCTTCGCCGATGGCATCCAGTGATTCTTCTACTGCGCTGTCAATAAAACCGCAGGTGTTAACCACCACCAGTTCGGCATCTTCGTAATCGGGTGTGATGTCGTAGCCTTCCGCACGCAGGCGGGTAAGGATTTGCTCGGAGTCCACCAGCGCCTTGGGACAACCGAGACTGATGAAACCAATTTTGGGCGGACGTTGTTGGGTGGGTGCGGACATGTGAAGACAAAAAACCTCGTGAGAGAAATCAGTGGATTATTGCAGAGATTTTAGATTCAACGCAAAGACGCGAAGACGCAGAGTTCGCAAAGGGGACAAATCAGAAACTGGAGCTATGAAGTCGTGACCCAGCAAGACATGGGAAATCTTTGCGTGTCTTCGCGCCCTTTGCGTTGAAAAACAGTGCCCCAAATAGAAAAAGGGCTCCTGACGGAGCCCTTCAGTATTTATGCGGCCAGTGCGTTTTTCAGCTTTTTGATGGCGTTGTTTTCCAGTTGCCGGATGCGTTCGGCGGAAACCTGGTAGGTATCGGCCAGTTGATGCAGGGTGGTTTTATCTTCCGCAAGCCAGCGCTGTTGAATGATGTCACGGCTGCGATCATCCAGGCTGGCCAGCGCATTGCTCAGACGTGCATGGTTGTGTTCTTCCCAGTCGCTGGCTTCGACTTTCGAGGCCGGCTCATGACTCATGTCCTGCAAATAGGTGACTGGTGCGACCGTGTGGCTGTTGTCATCATCGCTGTCCGGTTCGTCGAAGCCCATGTCGATACCGCTCATCCGGGACTCCATTTCCAGCACGTCCTTGCGGCTGACACCCAGATCATCGGCAATCGCGCCGACTTCATCATGATTCAGCCAGCCCAGCGCTTTTTTCTTGCTGCGCAGATTGAAAAACAGTTTGCGCTGCGCCTTGGTGGTGGCCACCTTGACGATGCGCCAGTTGCGCAGCACGTACTCGTGAATTTCTGCGCGGATCCAGTACACGGCAAACGAAACCAGTCGCACACCGACATGGGGATCAAAACGTTTGACGGCTTTCATCAGGCCAATATTACCTTCCTGCACCAGATCGGCCTGGGGCAGGCCATAACCGCTGTAACTCTTGGCGATGTGCACGACAAAACGTAGATGGGACATAATCAGTTCCTGAGCGGCATCCAGATCGCCATGCTCATGCAGACGCAGGGCCAGCTCCTTTTCCTGTTCGGCGCTGAGAATAGGAATGCTGCGGGCCGCCTGAATATAGTTTTCCAGGCTGCCGGCTGAATGACCAACGGGAACCGCCAGTTGCATTGCCAGATTCTTGCTCATGATTGTCATCCTCTTAATTAGAGATAGGTAACTGAATATTAGCACTCACCACCTGGGAGTGCCAATATACAAAAAAGTTCAATATCAGTAAACCTTAATATAAAAAGGGACGTAACTTCAGGCCTGATTAGGCTGTGGCAGGGGTGTGGCGGCGGATGCAGGAAAGGGTTCGGGGCCCTCTGGCCCATAGATACTGACGCGGTTGCGGCCCGCTTCCTTGGAAAAATACAGGGCCTTGTCGGCCAGGGCAATCAGCTGGGTAAGATTGATATCGGGGTGCTCCTCAACCCCGGCGACGCCCAGGCTGATGTGAACTTCCAGTCCTGCCGGTTTCAGCGCCTCGATCTGCTGGCGCAGTTCCTCACTCCGTTTGAGAATGGCCTCGCGATCGCAGTTTTTCACCAGCAGGCAAAATTCTTCGCCGCCAAAGCGCACCGCCATGTCTTCGGGGAAATGGTTGTTGAGAAACTCCCCCAGTTCGGCGAGGACATGATCCCCGGTGATATGGCCCAGGTTGTCGTTGATGTTTTTGAAATAGTCGATGTCAATAAGGATGGCCCAGACCCCCTGATTTTCCGGGGAATGGATAAATTCATCTCCATTATCAACCAGATAGCGCTTACTGCGCACACCGGTGAGGCTGTCGGTGGCGGCAATCCAGCGCATGGTTTCAGTTTGCTTCTTGAGCGCGTCGAACTGGTGTTTGATCAGCAGCAGGGCGCGCACCCGGGCGATGAGGATTTCCTCGACAATGGGTTTGTGGACAAAATCATTGCCGCCGGCATGAAAAATTTCCACCTGGGTACTGGTGTCATCGCTGCCGGTGAGTACCAGTACCGGCAACTCCTGTTGCGACAGGTGGTATTTGGCGCGCATGGCGTAGAGCAGGTCACCACCGGTCATCGCGCCCTCCAGATAGAAATCCGTAATGACCAGATCAAAGGAGGGCGTGTTTCCGCCATTTTCCTTGAGTGACTGCTCAACCATGTCCAGCGCCGTTTCTGCCGAGCGCACATGGGTTACCTTGAGGTTATTTTTTTCCAGTATTTTCAGGACGACGGCGGCGGCGGTGCGGCTGTCTTCAATAAATAGAATATTGCCCATAAGACCGGAATTGCGTTGCAGGAAACCCTGAATGAATTTACCAAAGGCCTTGTAACCATTTGATTTGTCAAAATAATCCGTGACCCCGGCCTCGAAACCTTCGCGCAGCAGGCGGTTGTCGGCATCACCGGAGACCACTACCACCGGGACAAAGGGGTGCTGGAAGGTATCGCGAATTTTTCGGCTCAGTGCCAGGCCGTCCATATCCGTCAGCAGCAGGGCAGTAGTCACCAGGTCCACATTTTTTTCGGCGATCAGGTTCATTGCTTCAGCGCCGGATTTACAGCTGATAATTTCGGTATCGGCCAGTTCCTCCCGCAGAATTCGGGACAGGATCTCGCGGGACACGGAGGAGCCATCGACAACCAGAATGCAGGTTTTGGGGGCGGACATAAGTTTCTTGTACATAATAAAAGTGTGTGGAAACTTATATCGGCAGGCGGAAGGAATATTGAATTTTTATCTGCATTTTAGAATGATTCCATAAACATAGACCAACTATTTCAGACAGGTTCTATTTCGCGCAGGTGCCGGCCGACCGCCAGCCAGGAACCCACCAGCCCCAGCATAACACCTGCAAGCAGCAGTACCAGAGCAGTGCCGGAATCCAGACGGGATAACTCGAAGTTGTTGTGATACAGCGCAGCCAGTTTTTCCACCGGACCGCTGAGTAGTAGCAGGGTGGTGTATACCATGATGAAGGCCAGCAGGGCGCCAAAGAAACCGTACCAGAAGCCCGTGTAAAGAAAAGGCCGGCGAATAAAGGCATCGGTGCCGCCGATAAGTTTCATGACTACGATCTCATCGCGACGGTTCTGGATCGCAAGACGAATGGTATTGCCCACCACCAGCAGCACCGCCAGCGCCAGCAGACCGGCGAGCACAAGCACGCCACGGCGCACGATATCCATGATCGCATACAGGCGTTTCACCCATTGCATGTCCAGTTGTGCGATATCCACCCGGCTGTTTCTGCGTAGTTCCTCGAGCAGGGCGGCGGTCTGTTGAGGTTTGCTATGCGCCAGCGCCGGCTGAACGATGAGCACCGAAGGCAGGGGATTTTTTTTCAGTGCCTTCAATGCATCGCCGAAACCGGACTGCTGTTGAAATTCCTGCAGCGCCTGTTCGCGAGAGATGTAGCTTACTTTGGCAATCTCGTTGCGCCGGCGCAGCTGGCGGGCCAGGGTCCGGGCCTGATCGTTGCTGACGGATTTTTTCAGGAACAGGGAAATCTGTGCGGCGCCATCCCAGCCGCCGCTGATCTGCTGGGCATTTTGCAGCAGTACATGCAGGCCGGTGGGCAGGGCCAGGGCGATGCCGATTACGGCGGCAGTCATGAACAGGGACAGGGGATGGCGACTGAGTTGCCCCAGGCTGTAGAAAAAAACCTGCAGGTGCCGTAGCAACAGCACCCGGGCACGGGTTGCTACAGTTAACCCGCTCATCCGGCCTGTTCCAGAGGGGAGGGATCGGTGTCGCCGATCAGCCGCCCGGCCCTGAGGGTGAGCTGGCGATAGGGCAATTGAGAAATCAGATCCAGATCGTGGCTGGCGACCAGCACCGTGACGCCGACCTGGCTGAAGTCTTCAAAAATATGCATGATCTCGCGCGACAGTTCCGGGTCGAGGTTACCGGTGGGTTCGTCGGCCAGTAGCAATGGTGGTTTGTTGACGACCGCACGGGCGATACCGACGCGCTGCTGTTCACCCCCCGAGAGGGTAACGGGGTAGACCCTTTCCTTTTTCAGCAGCCCCACTTTATCCAGTGCTGCGCGCACCCGTTTACCGACTTCCCGCTGCGGCAGGCCGGCGATGATCAGCGGCAGGGCGACGTTGTCGAATACTGTGCGGTCGAACAGTAACTGGTGATCCTGAAAAATGATGCCGATGTTGCGGCGAAAAAAGGGAATGCGCTTACGGCTGATTTTGGCCAGGTTCTGGCCGTTGACAAATACCTGTCCGCGGCTGGCGCGTTCGAGCAGGGCGATCAGTTTCAGCAGGGTGCTCTTGCCCGCCCCGGAGTGCCCGGTCAGAAACGCCATCTGTCCCGCGGGCATGTGGAAATTCACCTGATTCAGGGCATCATAACTACCGGGGTAACGTTTGCAGGCGTGGCTGAAGCGGATCATATGGGGAGGGACGAGAGATAAGGGACGAGGGACGAGGGACGAGGGACGAGGGGAGACACAGACATCAAACAACGGAAGTGCGAAGCATCGGCACCCTTGCTCAGGCTTTCGATTTCCGCTCTCCGGTCAAGTCTTCCGGTGCGTTTTTTTTGTCCCTCGTGACTCGTCACTCGTCCCTAGTCCCTTTATGTTGTGTTGTGCCAAACAGGGCTTCGACAAACTCGCTGGCGTCGAACGGACGCAGATCATCGATGCCTTCACCGACGCCGATAAAGCGAATCGGAATTTCCAGTTTGTTGGCAATGGCGAAAATCACCCCGCCTTTGGCGGTGCCGTCGAGTTTGGTCAGGGTGATGCCGGTCAGGCCCACGGCCTGGTGGAATTCGCTGGCCTGGTTGAGGGCGTTCTGACCGGTGCCGGCGTCCACCACCAGCATCACTTCGTGGGGCGCACTGCTATCAAGCTTGGCCATGACCCGTTTGATTTTTTTCAACTCCTCCATGAGGTTACCCTGGGTGTGCAGACGTCCGGCAGTATCAGCTATCAGCACATCGATGCCGCGCGCGCGCGCCGCTTCCAGCGCATCATAGATAACCGAAGCGCTATCGGCGCCGCTTTGCTGGGCGATGACCGGAATATCGTTGCGCTCACCCCAGGTCTGCAACTGTTCCACTGCGGCGGCGCGAAAGGTGTCGCCGGCGGCCAGCATGACTGACCTGCCCTGATTTTGCAGGTATTTGGCCAGCTTGCCGATGGTTGTGGTTTTGCCGGCGCCATTGATGCCGATCATGAGAATGACAAAGGTGGTCGATGTGGTATCAACCTCCAGCGGTCGGGAGCAGGGAGCGAGAATGGCGGCCATGTCTTCTTTCAGCGCCGCCATCAGCGCATCGGCATCCCTGAGTTCCTTGCGTGATACCCGCCGGGTCAGGCTGTCGATAATGCGCCGGGTGGCATCCACGCCCACATCGGCGGTGAGCAGCCGGGTTTCAATTTCTTCCAGCAGTTCATCGTCGATAGCCCTGTGGCCCAGCGCCAGGCTGGCGATGCCTTCGGTGAGGTTGGAACGGGTGCGTGACAGGCCCTGTTTAAGACGGCCGAACAGCCCTGGCTTTTTTGTTTCCGCAGCGGGAGCCTGTGCCACAGCCGTTTCTGTGGTGCGGTCCTCGGATTCATGGGTGTCGGCGGCTTTCGATTTTGATTTTCTGAAACTAAACATGCTAATTGAGGTCGTAGTGCAGGCAGTAGAGGCTGCCGGTATTATTTATTGAATTACGGTATCCTACCACGCTCAGGCGTCTAACCTAACCCAGACGAACTGGATAAGTACTTTTACGTAATAATTTTCTACAAAATACACGGGAAATTATTCCTGAAGGTACTAACCACAAAATATAGGGAACCAATGACGATGCAACGAGGTATTTTTATGCTCCGGATAATGCTGGGGTTTTGGGTGCTTACGGCTATATCTTCCGCTGCATTAGCGGCGAACAACGAAAGCGCGGTGCAGGAATTTACGCTTAAAAATGGTCTCAAGCTGCTGGTAAAGGAAGATCATCGTGCGCCGGTGGTGGTCACGCAGATCTGGTACAAGGTGGGCGCCAGCTACGAGCACAACGGCATCACCGGGGTTTCCCATGTGCTGGAACACATGATGTTCAAGGGCACAAAAAAACACGGCCCCGGTGAGTTCTCGAAAATCATTGCCGAGAATGGCGGTCGTGAAAATGCCTTCACCGGCCGCGATTATACCGCCTACTTCCAGCAACTGGAGAAAAGCCGTCTGCCTGTCAGCTTCGAGCTGGAGGCGGATCGCATGCGCAACCTGAGTCTGCCGCCGGATCATTTCAAAAAAGAGCTGGCAGTGGTGATCGAGGAACGGCAGATGCGCACCGAGGATAAACCCCGCGCGCTGGTCTACGAAAAATTCAATGCCGCCGCCTGGGTAAGCAGCCCCTATCATCAACCCATCATCGGCTGGATGAACGATCTGCAGAATCTCAGGGTTGAAGATCTCAAACCCTGGTACGCACGCTGGTATGCGCCGAATAATGCCACCCTGGTTGTAGCCGGTGATGTTAAGGCGGATGAGGTGTTGAAGCTTGCGCAAAAATATTTCGCCGATATTCCGCCCTCAGAACTGCAGCCGCTCAAGCCGCGCATCGAAGCGCCGCAAAAGGGCCCGCGCCGGATTACGGTTCGCGTTCCGGCCAAGCTGCCCTATCTGCTAATGGGGTATAAAGTGCCGGTACTGAAAACGGCAAAAGATGACTGGGAACCCTATGCGCTGGAAGTGCTGGCCGGGATCCTCAGTGGCGGCAACAGCGCCCGTTTTCCAAAAGAGCTGGTGCGCAAGCAGCAGATCGCTGTTAGCGCCGATGTTGGTTATAACCCCTATGCGCGTCAGGCGGAGATTTTCTTGCTCGATGCTACGCCGGCTGCCGGACATTCTGTAGAGGAAGTAGAGCAGGCCATCCTCGCACAATTGCAGCGGTTGAAGGACAGGCCGGTAACCGCGCAGGAGCTGGCGCGAATCAAGGCTCAGGTGGTGGCGAGCAAGGTGTACGAGCGGGATTCGCTGTTCTATCAGGCCATGCAACTGGGTACGCTGGAAACCGTGGGTCTGGGCTGGCAGCGCATGGATGAATACGCCGACAGGGTGCGAGCGATTACCGCCGAACAGGTGCAGCAGGTGGCGAAAAAATATCTGCAGGAAGACAGCATGACGGTGGCCGTGCTGGAGCCGCAACCGCTGGATAGCGCCGTGGCTGCGTCGTCAGATTCTCATTAGTTTCTGTTATCTGACTTTAATCACTTTGGCTGCGATTCCCCGTTGCTTGCAGCGAAAAACGGTAGGATGGGTAGAGCGAAGCGAAACCCATCGGTATGCCCGCTGGTGTGGGTTTTGCCCTTCATTTTTCAGGGCTCTACCCTACAGTTAATAGCCCGTCTGCCTGCAGCGGGATAGTTTATTTCAGGAAAGATTATGAGTTTTGCAAAAAGAATACGAATACTTGCTATTACCTTTATTTTACTGCTCTTGAATCAGGTTGCGAATGCACAAAACGCATTCCGAATCCAGACCTGGAAGACAGACAATGGTGCCAAAGTACTCTACGTCTATGCGCCGCAGTTGCCGATGGTGGATGTGCGCATCGTGTTTGATGCCGGCAGTGCGCGCGATGCTAAACAACCGGGGCTGGCGCGTCTGACCAGCATCATGCTGGCCAAGGGCGCCGGTGACTGGGATACGGATGCAGTGGCCGAACGTTTCGACAACATTGGCGCTGTGTTTTCAACCTCGGCCATGCGCGACATGGCCAGTCTGAGCCTGCGCAGCCTGAACGACAGGGAACTGCTGGATACAGCCATCGCCACCATGCAGACCGTACTGACGCAACCTCGTTTCGATGAAAAAGAACTGGCGCGCATGCGCAGGCAAACCTTGATCGCGCTCAAGTCTCAGTTACAGTCGCCTGCGGCGATTGCGAACAAAGCCTTTTACCGGGCGCTCTATGGTCGGCATCCCTACGCGTCGCCGCCACTGGGGACTGAAACGAGTATCAGGGCGATAAGCCGAAAGGATCTACAGGATTTTTATAAACGCTATTATGTCGCCGCTAATGCGCTGGTTGCGATTGTTGGCGATATCGATCTCAATAAAGCAAAACGACTGGCCAGTGAGCTGCTGAGCAAACTGCCCAAAGGTCAACCTGCGTTCGCCCTGCCGCCTGTCCCGGCACTGGAAAAAGCGCAGCTAATTAAAAAAGCGCATCCCTCCACCCAGACCCATGTGCTGGTGGGCCAGCCGGGGCTGCGTCGTGGCGATCCGGATTATTTCGCCCTCTATGTCGGCAACCATATTCTTGGCGGCAGCGGTTTTGGCTCGCGCATCATGAAAGAAATACGCGAGAAGCGAGGCCTGGCGTACAGCAGTTACAGTTATTTTATTCCCATGCGTCTGCCGGGTCCTTTCCAGATGGGACTGCAGACCAGCAACGGCCAGCGCGATGAATCGTTGTCTTTGCTGAATAAAATCTTACGCGACTTTATTAAGGAAGGCCCCACGGAAGAGGAAATGCAGCATGCGATTAAAAATATCACCGGTGGTTTTCCGCTGCGCATCGACAGCAACAAGGACATCATCGAATATATCGCCATGATTGGTTTTTATGATCTGCCGCTGAACTACCTCGAAACCTTTAACGCCAGTATCGAAGCGGTAACGGCGGCAAAAGTGCAGGATGCCTTCCAGCGCCGCATTCATCCCGACAGGCTGGTGACCGTACTGGTGGGTGGTGATGCGCCGCAGAAACACGACGAGTAAAACTCAGCGCAACCAGTTGCGCATCATCGGCGGCGACTGGCGCGGTCGCAAGCTGGACTTCCCGGATGCGCAGGGATTACGGCCGACGCCGGATCGGGTGCGGGAAACCCTGTTCAACTGGTTGATGCCGGTGATCCGCGGCGCGCGTTGTCTGGATCTGTTCGCCGGCAGCGGTGCGCTGGGACTCGAAGCCCTGTCGCGTGGCGCAGCCGAGGTGGTGCTGGTTGACAGTCAGCCACAGGTGATTGCGGCGTTGCAGAAAAATCTCGATCTGCTGCAGGCCGGGACGCGGGCGCAACTGCAACAGCGTGACGCGCGGCAGTATTTAGCGCACTGCAATGACGGCTTCGATGTGATTTTTCTTGATCCCCCCTATCATCAAGGGTTATTACAGCCCTGCATCGACAGCCTGTATGAGCAGAATGCATTGAGCCGACAGGGCTACCTTTATTTTGAGTCGAACCGTAACGAAGCGCTGCCGCATCTGCCAGCCGCATGGACGATTCAGCGACAGAAAACCGCCGGACAGGTCGGCTATTATCTGGTGCGCTACGCTGATCAGGGTTAGACTGTGCCCCAACATTATCCAACGCTATTATGAATACGATTGCCATTTATCCCGGTACTTTTGATCCCGTTACCAACGGTCATACGGATCTGGTGCAGCGCGCCACTCGCCTGTTTGACCAGGTTATCGTGGCGGTGGCGAAAGGCGGCAGCAAAGAACCTGTTTTTCCGCTGCAGCAGCGCGTGCTGCTGGTGCAGGAAGTGCTGGCCGACATGCCCGGGGTAAAAGTCTGCAGCTTCGATACCCTGCTGGTGGACTTCATGAAGCAGCAGGGAGCCGGCGTTATTCTGCGCGGTTTGCGCGCCGTCTCGGACTTTGAATACGAGTTCCAGCTGGCGGGCATGAACCGCCAGTTGAGCCCGGAAGTGGAGACGGTTTTTCTTACGCCGGCGGAACACTATGCCTATATTTCCTCAAGTCTTGTGCGTGAAATTGCCAGCCTCGGCGGTGACGTTTCCCGCTTTGTGCATCCGAAAGTTGTTGCTGCACTAACCAGTCGATTGGGCTAATATAAGCGAATAGATATATTGACTGGAGTTTGTTGTGTCTCTACTGATTACCGATGAATGCATCAATTGTGATGTATGCGAACCTGAATGCCCCAACAGTGCGATCACACAGGGAGATGAGATCTACGAAATTGACCCTAACCTTTGCACCGAATGCGTTGGCCATTACGATGAACCCCAGTGCATTGAGGTCTGCCCGGTTGACTGTATCCTGGTCGATCCGGATCACGAGGAAAGCAGGGAAGAGCTGCAACAGAAATATGAAATTCTGACCAGCGGTGATTAATCGTATCCCGCCTGAATAAAATCTGCCCGCCCCCAAATCCAGCCCCGCATTTGCGGGGCTTTTTTGTCATCCAGCAAATTTTTACAACCATTCGATAAAAGAAAAACTGGACAAATATAGTATTATGTCACAAAGTTAAGTTACTTAGGCCTAACTAACGCGACTTTGTGAATAGGGGAAGCCAGTGAACAAAGCAGAACATCAAATAATTGCGATAGTGAACAAGCGGGGCGCTATCTGTGCTGCTGACCTGGCGTCTTATGATCTCCCCCGTGAATATCTGCCCCGTATGGCGAAAAAAGGCATGCTACAGCGCATGGCGAGAGGTGTTTACTGTCTGCCGGATGTAGATATTACTGAGCATCATGATCTGGTCTTGGTGAGCACTCAGGTTCCCAATGGGATTATCACTTTAATTTCGGCGCTGGCATTTCATCAGATTGGTACGCAAAACCCCCATGAAGTCTGGGTGGCGATAAAAGCACGGGGGTACACTCCCCGGTTTGATTACCCGCCCGTTCGTTATCATTATTATTCCGGGGCGGCGTATGAATTGGGTATAGAAACTCACACAATAGAGGGCGTTGATGTAAAGGTTTACTCCGTAGCCAAAACAGTAGTGGATTGTTTTCGCTTGCGTAATAAAGTGGGTCTTGATGTTGCGTTTGAAGCATTGAAAGAGGGCTGGCAGGCGAGGCGATTTACCGCAGATGAACTTCTGAAACTGGCGAAAAAATGCCGTATAGCTTCGGTGATTCAACCGCATTTTGAAATGCTGGTGGCCTGATAATGGCAAAGACCAATATTTAAGGATATGTCTAAAAGGGTTCGCGGACGGTTGCTTAATCATACAAAATAGCAGGGTGAGAATTTCAAACACTCATGGTTCAGTATGTGTTGCAATGACTCCTGTACCGATTAAGTGTCAGTGAGTATGGCGGCAACTTCCTTTTAAAGAGTTGCAGTCAGAAGCTTATGCCGCAGCAAAGCTAAAGTGGATTAAAAACAATAAACCACTGCCGTTTATCTATGAAAGCACAGGTGTAATTACTCATTTTCATGATGCGCGCGATCCCGCGCCACGCTCCAGAGAAGTCTTCAGTTTCTTTCGTCCACAAACCTTGCAGGAATGGCTGCGTCAGCCAGCAACCCTGCGTGCACGCCTTCAGGCAATGCCGTTACTGGAAACCGATGGCCTGCGTGATTGCCAGATAAATGCGATTCAGAATCTGGAAAAATCATTTACCCACTTGCTACGATTGCGTTACCTATTGCCCCTGTCAACGAACAACACCGCATAGTCGCCAAAATCGAAGAACTTTTCTCCGAACTGGACAAGGGCATAGAAAGCCTGAAAAAAGCCCGTGAGCAATTAAAAGTCTATTGACAGGCCGTACTCAAACACGCCTTCGAAGGCAAGCTTACCGAAAAATGGCGTGAGGAAAATGCAGATAAGCTCGAAATCGCAAACCAGCTACTTGCGCACGTACAAAAAGAGCGGAAAATATATTTAAAAACAAGAAGAAGGGAATGCTGAAGCCAAGAGGTTTTTGAAAAAAATAAATAAAAACCCACAAGAATATCCCGACATAAACTTGTCTAAATAGCTGTTCCAAATACCAGTACACTTTAGGAATAGCCGTTCGTCCTGAGCTTGTCGAAGGACAAATAGATTAAGCACTCTATTCACCGCATTTCCACGCTCATGGTTCGACAAGCTCACCACGAACGTGGAAATTCACAAGTGTTCTGGTATTTGGAACGCTTATTTAGACACGCGAACTGAGATCATGTGCCGCTATATCGAACAGGTGCGAGTGGCGAGGGAGCGTTAAATTAATTTTGAACCGCCAAGGCGCAAAGGACGCCAGGAATTGTTTGGTTAAAACTTGGCGTCCTTTGCGCTTTGGCGGTTAAGATTGTTCTTTAAAAACCTCCGTGTCCTCTGTGGTTCAAAAAAAATCTGAAGAATTATGGTTCTATATTTCAGATTCCACTTCCTTTTGGTAGATATCCCGCAGTCGTGCCACGGTCAGTCCGGCTTCGTCCGCCTGCTGGATAGCGCGGCTCAGGCGCGCGGGCGCTGAGCGTCCCATGCATTTGTGTCTGGGATCGCCATTGATAGCTTCGAGCATGCCATCGATCAGTTTTTCGCGATCAAACTGGTGACCGGTCAGCCATTCCTGTATATCAATAACGTCATTTGCCACTTCTCTTACGAGATCCTGGTAGTCCTGCCACATCTCTTTCACGGTTTCTACCCCGAAGCGGTTAATGACCAGGCCGGTGATATTAGTGGTGAGAATATAGACATTTTTGCGCACCAGCTCGAATTCCAGCTCATTTTCTGAAGCCAGTTCCCAGGCGGGGATATCCAGCGTTGCGAGGGCATCAATAAGAAGGGGGGCGCGGGGCCCATAAACCGGGGAGGGCACCAGCACTTTGTAGTCCATGCCTTTTTTCTTCTCGAACCAGACGGAAATTACCGTAGGCGGCTCAGGCAGATCCAGGGCCTGCCAGTCTTTTGGCAGTAATTCATTTTGCAATAGTCCCAGCCGTGGCAGCCAGCAAGTCGGAATTTTATTCAGAACCGGGTGCAGATCATTTTCACCCACGCCAACCAGTACCAGTGAGGGGTCGGGAATCTTTTCCGCCAGTGCCTGCATACCTGTTTTGCGATTGACAGGGTAAACCGGATAACCAAGGCGAAGCAGAGCGCGGCTGAAAACACTGGCCATTTCACCAATGCCGATGACAATTACAGGATTTTGCATGTGGAGTTCCTTACAAAGGATGGAGTACCCTGATACTCGCCGCTAGTGAATAATATTTTAACCACAGAGGACTTAATGAAATACCCCAGCGACAGGGGGAGGTATCGATTATTCAGATTCATATGTTTAATCTCTACGGGTTTAATTCCCCACAGCTTGCTGTGATTACTATTAACCGCCAGGACGCCAAGGACGCCAGGTTTTAGCTAAACAATTTGGCATCCTGGCGGTTCAGATTGTTCCTTGACTAATACCCCGTAGCTTGCTGCGGGGTGGTTTATTTGGCAGTAACAAATTCAACATGATAAAAATCAAAAACCTCTGTGTACTCTGTGACCTCTGTGGTTAGTTTTGTTTTTCAGTGCTGTCACTTTAGCCAAAGATTTTGCTAGGGTCTGTTGATCTGGATCATATTATTATTTTTTTACTTTCTGCCGTGAATTTAATCATGATTATTTTTGTAAACTAATGTGTTTGTGCAGGCTTTGTTGTGGAACATTTTAATGATGCGGCACAGCGCTAATTTGAGTATATGAAATCCGTACTTTAATTTAAAAACACATTAATATACTCTAATATTATAAAGTACAAGTCGTTACAAATTATATGCTTAGCTTCATAATAAGACAGAGTCTAAATTTTATTTATCCGAAGTTATTAACCTTATACATACCCGGATAAAAAGACACAATTAGCACCTGCTGAAAAAGGGCGTAGCATCCACTTATCTTTTTTTTGAAGGTTTTTTAACGGGAGGTTATTCCATGGGTCCAGAGCTAATGTTTGCACTTGCTGCCGCAGTGCTTGCCATATTATATGGTGCTGTTTCCATTTCAAGTATCATGGGCATGCCGCAGGGTACAGATGAAATGAAGAGAATTGCCCAGGCAATTCAGGATGGCGCCAGCGCTTATCTCAACCGTCAGTACATGACCATCGGCATGGTCGGTGCGGTGCTGGCGATTGCCATTGCCCTGGCACTGGATATGGAAACTGCAATTGGTTTTGCCATCGGTGCAGTCCTGTCCGGCGCCGCAGGTTATATTGGTATGAACGTGTCCGTGCGCTCCAACTCCAGAACAGCGGAAGCGGCTCGGAGCGGCATAAATGCCGGCCTGCAGGTGGCCTTCAAAGGCGGCGCCATTACCGGCATGCTGGTCGTCGGCCTGGCTTTGCTGGGTGTTGCCGGTTATTACAGCATCCTTGAGGTGATGGGCTCGGAACACTCGGTGCATTCACTGGTTGGGCTGGCCTTCGGTGGCTCCCTGATATCTATCTTTGCACGTTTGGGTGGCGGTATCTTCACCAAGGGTGCGGACGTGGGTGCGGACATCGTCGGTAAGGTGGAAGCCGGTATTCCCGAAGATGACCCACGTAACCCGGCCGTTATCGCGGATAACGTCGGTGATAACGTGGGTGATTGCGCCGGTATGGCGGCCGACCTGTTTGAAACCTATGCGGTAACGCTGGTCGCGACCATGATTCTGGGTAGTATGGTAATGGAAAACTTCGGCACTACGGCTATCCTGTATCCATTGGTATTGGGCGGCGCATCTATTGTTGCTTCCATCATTGGTACCTTCTTCGTCAAAGTTAACGAAGGTGGCAAGATCATGAATGCCCTGTACCGGGGTACTGTGGTCGCGGCTGTTCTTTCGGCGATTGCTTTCTATTTTATTACCGATATGATGATGGCAGACAATGGTCATTACAGCATCATGCAACTATTCGGCTCGACGCTGGTCGGCCTGGTTCTGACTGTTGCCATGATTGCGATTACTGAATATTACACGGCAACAGAATTTTCACCGGTAAAACATATTGCTGAAGCATCTACAACTGGTGATGGCACTAACGTGATTGCCGGTCTGGGCGTGTCCATGAAGTCAACTGCGCTGCCGGTGCTGTCGGTCTGTGCCTCTATCTATGTGGCTTATGATCTGGCTGGCCTGTACGGGATTGCGATTGCTGCAACTTCTATGCTGTCCATGACCGGTATTATCGTTGCGCTTGATGCCTACGGACCAATTACCGATAACGCCGGTGGTATTGCCGAAATGGCTGAACTCCCTGAGTCGGTACGTGACACGACCGACGCACTTGATGCCGTGGGTAATACCACCAAGGCAGTGACCAAGGGCTATGCGATTGGTTCAGCAGGTCTGGCGACCCTGGTGCTGTTTGCCGATTACACTGAAGCATTGTTGAAACATGGCGATGGCGTGGCGACAAGTTTTGACCTGTCCAACCACATGGTCATTATCGGTCTGTTCATCGGCGGTCTGATTCCTTATCTCTTCGGCGCCATGGCGATGGAAGCGGTAGGTCGTGCGGCTGGCGGGATTGTGAATGAAGTCCGTCGCCAGTTTAAGGAAATGCCAGGCATCATGGATCGTACCCAGGCCCCTGATTACTCCAAGGCAGTTGATATGCTGACCAAGGCGGCGATCAAGGAAATGGTGATTCCTTCTATCCTGCCTGTGATAGTGCCGATTATTGTTGGCCTGACCCTCGGTGCAGAAGCGCTGGGCGGCGTGCTTATTGGTACCATCGTGACCGGTCTGTTCGTGGCGATTTCCATGACTACCGGTGGCGGCGCCTGGGATAATGCCAAGAAATATATCGAGGACGGTAATTTCGGCGGCAAGGGTTCCGATACACACAAGGCAGCGGTGACCGGTGATACCGTCGGCGATCCCTACAAGGATCCCGCGGGTCCGGCTATCAACCCACTGATCAAGATTATGAATATTGTAGCCTTGATGATCGTGCCTATTCTCTAAAACAGGTACGAGTGACGGGGGGGCGAGTGGCGAGGGAAATCCTTGTCACTTGCCCCTCGTCACTCGTCACTCGTCCCTTTCCTCCGCCAGAGCACTTCTTTACCATTTTCAACCCGTGCCAGTACGCGGGCAATGACAAACAGCAAATCCGATAAACGATTCAGATAGGCGAGAGCCACCGGATTGATATCCTCATCTCTGGCCAGAGTCGTGGCGCGGCGTTCGGCACGGCGGCAAACCGTGCGGGCGAGATGACAGTGTGAAGTGGCAGGGCCACCTGCAGGCAGGATGAATTCTTTCAGGCGTGGCAGATCAGCATTGAGTTCATCGAGGATCGTTTCCAGACGCTTAATGTCGCTGTCCTGTATGGTTTGATAGCCTGGTATGCTGAACTCGCCACCTAGATTAAATAAATCATGCTGAATGTTCTCAAAGCAGCTGCGAATATTTTCCGGCAGCTTGTGCGCGAGTACCATGCCGATAATGCTGTTGAGTTCATCGACGGTACCGAAGGCTTCGACGCGAATGCTGTCTTTATTTACCCGTGTGCCATCACCGAGTCCGGTTTCGCCTTTATCACCGGTGCGGGTATAGATTTTTGATAAACGATGACCCATAGTTTCAACTCTCCGTTAGTTTGTAAATAACGGGCAATTTGATATCGCTGTTGTCCCGTTGCAGGTAAGGCCTGTCGCGCTCCTGACCCCAGTCAAGCTGCCGCAGTTTTTGCAGGGCGTCCTCGGCAGCCATATCGAGAATGGAGAAGCCGGAGCTTTTAAGAATACGGATATTGTTTATTTGCCCCTGCAGATTGATGGCAAAACCAATAATGACAGTGCCCTGAATGTTTTTTCGCTGCGCCAGACGGGGGTAATAAAAATATTGTTTTAGCTCCAGTTGCAGACGGCTGATAACACGGTTCTGACTGATTTCGGAGACGGGTTTTTTTGAATTCTGAGGGTTTAATTTTCCGCTGCCTGCAGCGAAGCAGCACTGTAGGTTCGCCTTCAGTCGCACATGTTCGCCTGAAGGCGAACCTACAGAACGGATATCCCGTCCGTTTGCAACGGGGTTATTTGTTTCTTTGAAATTGCTGGCGGAAGAGGGTCGGAGCGTATTCCTTGCTGCAGTCAGTTTTGCCTGTGCTGTTTTCGCGGTTAGTCCTGGTTTAATGACGGTTTGCCGGGCTTCATGGGCTTTGCCGGATGTTGTTCTGAGCAGAGCCGGAACAGAAACGGATTCTGAAACAGGCACTGTCGCCGGACTGGAAGCTGGATGGGCGGGGATGGATTCCGTTTTTACGTCATTGTGCTGAAGATGGATGGAGAAATCGGCAGAGGCTAAGGCAAGGCGTACCGGTTGCGGTTGTAATTCAGGCCAGTTCAGCAGTACCAGCAGATGGATGGCCAGGGACAGGCCCAGCAGCAGAACAAATGGATATCGTTTATAGTTGATATCCATCTGACCTGCTTGCCACATCCCTGGATAGCTGTGGGCCTCTGTTTTCATGATGAGGTGAAACTATTTTCCGGGCGCATAGTTGATGCCAACATAAATAGATATTCCCGGCGTATTATACCCGTTGACCAACTGGTAGTCTGCGTCAAGCAGGTTTTCCAGTCGCGCTTCAAGCCAGGTGCTCCTGAGCACCCGATAACGGCCGGTCAGATTGACCAGGCTATAGGCATCCAGGCTGATGTTGCCATAGTCCTTGCGTTCAGAAGCATAAACCCATTCTGCGCCGATGTTGCTGTTTTCATTCAACTGATGGCGCAGTTGCATGGACAGCTTGCGTCGTGGACGACGGAGCAAATTAGATTTGTCGCTGCCATCAATGGCTTTTTGCAGCGTGAAGCGTGTCAGCAGGGTCCACGCATCCAGATTCAGATCATGTTCCAGCTCTAGTCCATCGATATTCGCCTTACCAATATTGGTTGCTTCATAAGTATAAAGGGCGACCTCTACGCTCTGGATCATATCGGTGATACGAGTGCGGTAGGCATTGATCCGCAGTTGCTGGCGCGGATCAAGCTGATAGCGCAGTCCCAGTTCAGCGGTGGTTGACTTTTCCGGGTTCAGATTCGAGTTACCGTAATTGGGATAGTACAGTTCATTGATGGTGGGCGCGCGGAAAGCACTGCCATAGGAGGCAAGTAACCGCAGTTTGTTCGAGGCATTGCGCGCCCAGGCAATTTGCCCCGTGCTGTTGCGGCCAAAGAGTTCATGATCATCGAGGCGTGCGCTGAATGAAAAATCATTGCCGCTGACACTGCTCTGCAAAATAGCGAAGGCGGCGTTATCGGTAATGGACTCATCAAAGCGGGTGCTGTTGCCGCTGAGCGAAACATTATCGGCTTTGTCGGTATAGGTGCTGAGGCCAAGGCTGAGCAGGTTGTTCGGATTCAGCACCAGATCATGTTGCCAGTCGGCCATCCATCTACTGGTTTTGATTTGAGAAATAGATGAACTGGTATTTTTACTGTCGTCAGAGGCGAGACCGGCGCTCAGGGTCTGGCTCCAGCCGGCCGTGGTCTGATTTTTCAGGCGCAGATCGAGGGTGCTATTGCTGTTATCGCTGACACCATATACACCGCCATAGGCATCGTATTCAACATTGCTCTTGCTGTACCAGCCGCTGAGTTTCAGGCTGGTTTTATCTGAAACTGGAAACAGGATATTGCCGCTAAGACTCTGGTTGCGATAGCCGTCTTTGTCAGGATCGTAGGAGCTGCTGCTGTCACGGGTGCGTGAAAAACCTTCTGAACTCCTGCCGGTGGCATTCAGGCTGTATTTGATTCTGTCTCCGCCGCCGATCCCGGCTTCGATCAGGCCGGTCTTATAAGAGCCGCCCATCAGCCGCAAGCTGACGGTTTTGTTGTTGCGAGTAAAAATCTGGATCACGCCGCCAATGGCATCCGAGCCGTATTGCGCCGCGCGCGGGCCGCGTACAATTTCAATGCGCTCGATATCGCTGGTATTCAGGTGTTGCCAGGCAAAAGCGCCGGTGGTGGCCGAACTGGCGCGCACGCCATCGATTAAAACCAGCGTTTGATTAGAATTAGTACCGCGCAGGAACAGGCTGGTGCTGGCGCCGGGGCCGCCATTGCGGGAAATATCAATACCGGACTGCAGGCGCAGTAAATCGGTCACATCCTGTGCCTGACTCTGTTCGATGTCGGCCCGGGTAATGACAGTGACTGCGGCCAGCGTTTCATCGACGGTTTCGGCCGTACGTGTAGCTGTGATGATCAGCGCATCCTGCTCGTCCGCCTGTAGTGGCAGTGATACAGCAAGGCTAGTGATAAAGAAGACGGCCGTCAGGCCAGATGTTAAAGCGTGGTTTTTCATTGTGAATCCTCTGAGTAAACGCTCACCCGCGTATGAATGGGGGGCACAGAGGATCGATGGACACAGTCAGACTGGCCATGTGTTCGCCCTCCGCGACACACCGTAAAGGTTTCAGGCCGGTCTCCGGGCTTGCAAGCGGAGTTTTCAACTGACTCCAGTCAATCCGCCTTCCCATCCGTCACAGACAGATAGTGGCATGAAGGATTAACATGACTTGCTTACCGTTGCGGGGGCAGCGCCGGAATTGTGATATCGGAGAGATATAACGCACCGGCTTCCCGTTTCACTTCACTGTTATGAAGCACCTGAAACTTAAAGCAGGGGCACTTTATGTGTGGCAGGATGTTCTGTCAAGTCCGGGCCTGGAACACAGTAGCGACAATTTCCCATGAAAAAACACGCTGTATTGACTAAAATCGTCGACAGGCGCACGCTTCAATGGTTGAGTAGCGGCATTTGCGGCCGATAATTCTGTTGAAAAACAGGTAACAACGGATAAATGTTCGATAGAAACATGCAAAAAATCATTGTTCTCAATTCAAAAGGCGGCTGTGGCAAAACCACGGTTGCCACCAACCTGGCCAGCCTCTATGCACAACAGGGCTTTGTCACGGCCCTGATGGATTATGATCCGCAGGGTTCCAGCATGCGCTGGTTAAAACTGCGACCGAAAGACAATGAAACAATATTCGGGGTGCAGGCGCATCGCCAGCCGGGTTCCGCCCAGACGCGTGCGTTTCAGTTACGCCTGCCGGTGGGCACCCAGCGGGTGGTGATCGATGCCCCGGCCGGTATCACCGGACAGGCGCTGGTTGACTTTGTCTGCGAGGTTGATGTGCTGCTTATCCCGGTACTGCCTTCTCCGATCGATATCCATGCGGCAACCTGCTTTATCCGGGATCTGCTGCTGGTGGGTAAAATAAGAAATCATGGTGTGCGGGTCGGCGTGCTGGCGAACCGTACCCGTAAAAATACACGTGTTTATCAGTCGCTGGAAAAATTCCTCGCCAGCCTGAAACTTCCGTTCATCGCCAGCCTGCGAGATACCCAGCATTATGTGCATGCTGCGGAGCGGGGTATCGGCGTGCATGAACTGTGGGACAAACGCGCCGAGCAGGACAGGTTACAGTGGCAACAGATCATCGCCTGGCTGGAAGACCGCCGCGCGATGCTTGCCGCGCATCAGCGGCATGTTCCTTGAAATACAGGTGGCTAGTGGCTAGTGGCTAGTGGCTAGTGGCCAGGGCGTAGGTTGGGCTGAGTAAAACGAAGCCCAACATTGTGCTACATGCTGATAAAGTATGTATGTTGCTCATGCTTCAAATAACGAATCCGATGCTGGTAGAGTTCACTTAGAATATCTTCCTGAAATAATTCAGTGGTGCTTCCCTGGCGGGTTTTTCCATCATTAAAAATCATCAGTACATGGTCGCAGTAATGGGCGCTGAGGTTGAGGTCGTGCATGACCATCAGCAATGATTTGTTTTTTTTCTGAGCTGTTGCATTCAATAATTGCAGAATTTTGTGCTGGTGGTGTAGATCAAGATGGTTGATCGGTTCATCCAGCAGTAACAAATCCGGATCCTGTAACAGCACGGTTGCAATGCCCAGGCGTCGGCGTTCGCCGCCGGATAGTGTCGTCACCTGTCGCTGTTCATAAGCTTTAAGATCAACTGTCGCAAGAAGACGGCGGGCGTTGTTTTCATCTTCAGCCGATTCCCATTGCCAGGCTTTGAGGTGGGGGTGGCGGCCACTAAGAATTGTCTCCATAACAGTAGCCGGAAATAATTCATTCTGATCCTGAAACAGTAATCCCAGTCTCAGTGCGATCTCACGGCGCGACATCTGTTCCAGTGGTTGATTCCTGAGATAAATTCTACCCTGATGGGTTGGCAATAAACCGGCTAGTGTATGCAGCAGCGTGGTTTTGCCGGCGCCGTTCATGCCCAGCACGGCCCAGCGCTGCCCGTACTGGATATTCAGATCCAGATTTTTAAACAGGCAACGGTCGCCGATTTCGATGGACAGGTTTTCACAGCGCAGCAGGGAACGGGAGGTCATCAGTTGCGCTGTCCTTTTTGTAACAGGTGAAGGAACAGCGGCACACCGAGCAGGGCGGTAATAATCCCGACCGGAAGTTGCTGAGGCGCCAGTGCGGTGCGGGCAAGCGTGTCGGCAATGACCAGCAGGATGCCGCCACAGAGTGAAGCGGCCGGAATCAGAATGCGGTGATCCGTGTAGCCCATCAGCCGCACCAGATGTGGGATGACCAGGCCGACGAAGCCGATGCTGCCCGCCTGGCTTACGGCGGTGGCGGTTAGCAGTGAGGCGAGCAAAAACAGGACAAGTTGTACTCGCCGGGTATCTACGCCCAGCGAACCTGCCAGCAGTTCGCCACGAATCAGGACGTTGAGGCTGCGGGCAAGGGGCAGGCTGACCAGCAGGCCGAAAACAAAAACAAGAGCCAGCGGCCAGGGATTGATGGTGTAGCCCAGATCGCCCATGAGCCAGAACAGCATGCCCCGCAGTTGCCGTTCAGGACTTATGGCGAGAATGAAACTGATCAGGGCGCCCCAGCCTGCCGCGAGCACTACTCCGGTAAGCAGCAGGCGCAGGGGCGTCCATATCCCCCGGCCCGTTTTACCGTTATGACGCGCCAGCCCGAACACCAGCGCCACGGCCAGCAGCGCACCGGCGAAGGCGCTGCTGTTGAGCAGAAAACCGGATAGTCCCGCCAGCATGGCCAGCAGTGCCGCCAGCGCCGCGCCACCGGAAATGCCCAGAATATAGGGATCAGCGAGGGGATTGCGCACCAGCACCTGCATCAGTACACCGGCCTGGGCGAGCAGGGCGCCGGTGAAAAAGGCGCCGAGGCTGCGCGGCAGGCGCAGTTCGAGGATGAGTTGCCGTTCCAGCCCCTGACCGTTTCCCCACAGAATCGAGAATAAACTGTTGAGACTGACGGCAATGCTGCCCTGGGTCAGGGACAGGGCCAGACTGGCCAGGGCGAGAACAAGCAGAAATGGCAGGAAAAAACGGGCAGAGTGCATGGGGTGAGTAATCTGTTATTTCAAACTGAGGTGGACACAGAAAAGAAAACCGATGGTTGCTGGCATGTTTAATCTCTACGGGTTTAATTCCCCACAGCTTGCTGTGATTAATATTAACCGCCAGGACGCAAAGGACGCCAAGTTTTAGCCAAACAATTCCTGGCGTCCTTTGCGTCCTGGCGGTTCAGGTTGTTCCTTTGACTAATACCCCGTAGCTTGCTGCGGGGTAGTTTATTTCCCTCCTGTTCATGCGTCGAGGGTGATGATGTTCTGTCCCCTGAGGCTGAGTATCGGCCAGCCCCTGGCACGGGCGTGATCGGTCAGGGTTTCATCGGGATCCACAGCGATCGGATGGCTGACGCGTTCCAGCAGGGGCAGGTCGTTGTGGGAGTCGCTGTAGAACCAGCTTTCAGCCAGATTTTGGCCCTCGTGCTTCAGCCATTGCTCCAGCCGCTGCACCTTGCCTTCGCGGAAGCAGGGAATCCCTGCGACTTTACCGGTATAGCGTTCGTTTCTGATTTCGGCATCGGTGGCGATGATGTCGTCCACCCCCAGTTCACGGGCGATGGGAGCGGTGATGAAATGATTGGTGGCGGTGATAATGAGCAAATAATCACCCTTTTTGCGATGTTTTTCCAGCAGTTGCCTGGCTGACGGGGTAATGAGGGGGCGGATGGTGGTGGCCATGAATTTTTCGTGCAGCGTTCCCAGTTTCTTCATACTGTGTTCGCTCAGGGGTTTCAGACTGAAAGACAGAAACTCGAGAATGTCCAGTACGCCGGCTTTGTATTCCTCATAAAATCGTTTGTTTTCAATCTCATAGGAGTCTGCGTCGACCAGACCCTGGTCGCATAGAAAGCGCCCCCAGAGGTAGTCGCTGTCGCCATTGAGGAGGGTGTTATCAAGGTCAAATATCGCAAGCGCCACGATTATTCTCTATGCTTTAGGGTCTGTTGATCTTTCATCTATTGTCTGATTTTGGCTAATTTTAGCCCTGCCTGCGTTATTTTTTACTATCAATGGAGTGCATTGATACGTAAAAAATGCCTTGTCAGGACTAAAATTTCCTCAAAATCAGCCTAA
>JASBTR010000168.1 GCA_030148325.1 Gammaproteobacteria bacterium | reverse complement strand
CGAAGGACAAGCAGATTAAACACTCTATTCACAGTATTTCCACGCTCATGGTTCGACAAGGCTCTCCTGAGCGAAACCGAAGGGCTCACCACGAACGTGGAAATTCACAAGTGATCTGGTATTTGGAACAGCTATTTAGTGTTTTTATAACTACATATTTTTACCGTATGATGCTACAGAAAATATAGAGTTAATTTTATAAACCCTCTGTGTCCTCTATAGTTAAAAATCTTAATTCTCAAAAACTATTCATACGTAGGTACTTAAGCATGCGAACAATTGCAGGTACGGCTTTAGCCGTACAAAACACTCAATTATGCGCCACACTCTACGTTATTTAACCGCTGCTGTTCGCCTGAAGGCGAACCTACAGGTGAATGAATTCCTTAAGTACCTACGTATGAAAAACTATTAGAAACCTTCACCAGCGCGGCCAGTTTTTCCTTTGCCGCGCCACTGGCAATCACTTCATCCGCTTTCTGTATGCCTGCTTCCAGGCTATCGACCAGATCCGCGGCATAGATAGCAGCGCCGGCATTGAGCATCACGATATCCCGCGCGCCACCCGGCTGGTTATCCAGCACGGCATTGATGATGTTCAGGGATTCTTCGGCACTGTTCACGGCAAGTGCGCGAATGTCACTTTGCTTTATCCCATACTGCTCAGGGGTCATCGTGTAGGTTGTGACCTTGCCGTTTTTCAACTCGGCAACATGCGTCGGCGCGCCAATGCTGATCTCATCCATGCCGTCTTCTGAATGCACCACCAGCACGTGGTTGCTGCCCAGTTTGTTCAGCACCTGCGCTAATGGCTCGACAAGATCATCAGCAAATACACCCAGCAACTGGTTGGGTGCGCCGGCCGGATTGGTTAACGGCCCCAACACGTTAAAGATAGTACGTACACCCATTTCCTTACGTGGGCCGATGGCGTGTTTCATGGCGCTGTGATGTTTCGGCGCAAACATGAAACCAACGCCGGTCTCACGAATACAGTAGCCTACCTGCTCGGTATCCAGATCCAGATTCACGCCGGCCGCTTCAAGTAAATCGGCGCTGCCGGACTTACTGGAAACCGAACGATTACCGTGCTTGGCCACGGTTCCGCCGGCGGCAGCCACGACAAAACTGCTGGCGGTGGAAATATTAAAGGTATTACTGCCATCACCACCGGTGCCGACGATGTCGACAATATGCTCACCTTCCACCTTCACGCCACTCGCCAGTTCCCGCATCACCCCGGCCGCAGCGGCAATTTCCTCGATAGTCTCACCCTTCATGCGCAGGCCAATCAGAAAACCACCAATCTGCGCCGGCGTCGCCTCACCCGTCATAATGGTGCGCATCACCGAGGTCATTTCATCCGCGTTCAGATCACGACGTTCGGTTACCGATTTAATGGCTTGTTGCATGTTCATTTTTCAATTCCTCGTAAAAAAACGCGGAGAACGCAGAGGCGCGGAGACGCAAAGGAAATTCTTTATAGGTTTGTCCAGACTCTGCAACCATATTGGAAAATATAATTCTCCGCCATTCATTATCTACACTATGTACTTAAAATGTTTTTCTCTGCGTCTCCGCGCCTCTGCGTTCTCTGCGTTTAATTCAAATGCTCAGAAAGTTCTTAAGTAACAGATGCCCGTGTTCGGTCAGGATAGACTCCGGGTGAAACTGCATGCCTTCAATCGCGTATTCTTTGTGGCGTACGCCCATGATTTCATCCAGTTCGCCGTTTTTATCTTCTGTCCAGGCGGTTACTTCAAGACAGTCCGGCAGAGTGGATTTTTCAATCACCAGCGAGTGATAGCGCGTGGCCTCAAAGGGATTATCAATATCACGAAAAACGCCGACATTGGCGTGATGAATCATCGAGGTCTTGCCATGCATGATCTTGCCTGCATGAATAATTTTCCCACCAAAGGCCTGACCGATACTCTGGTGTCCCAGACAAACCCCAAGTATCGGCTTTTTGCCGGCGAAGTGTTTAATCGTATCAACCGACACACCGGCTTCGTTGGGCGTACAGGGGCCAGGCGAGATCACAATCTGATCCGGATCGAGCTTTTCTATTCCCGCAATATCGATCTGATCATTACGCAGTACACGCACATCCGCACCCAGCTCACCAAAATATTGCACCAGGTTATAGGTAAAGGAATCGTAATTGTCGATCATTAAGAGCATTAAATTTAGTCCATTATAAAACGCAGAGGACGCAGAGGCGCGAAGGCGCAGAGGTTATAGATTGTTAACAATTCTTGTTACTCCATTTTTGAGTAATATCACGTTGAAATTCATCAGCAACCCAAGTTTGCACCCTGTTAATCTCAAATAAGTTAACAATTGTGCCTTGTGTACATCGGTGATTTTATCAATTGATTTCAACTCTACAATTATTTCATTTTCAATCAGCAAGTCCAGCCGGTACGCATTACCAACCAAAAGTCCTTTATATCTTATTGGGACATATACTTCAGATTCATAGTGTAAATTTCGTAATCCCAGTTCATGCTTTAAGCACTCCTGATAGGCCGACTCAATCAAACCTGGGCCAAGTGCACGATGCACATCAATTGCCCCACCAATAATTTGAGTTGCAACCGCATTTTCATTCATAACACCCTCCTTGTGTCAGTAAATTTTCAATCTCTGCGTCTCCGCGCCTCTGCGTCCTCTGCGTTAAATGCCAACAGCTTATTTATGCACCTCACCCAGTCCGGCTTCTGCGCGGGCGACGGCGCGGAATATCGCCCGTCCCTTGTTCATGGTTTCTTCCCATTCTTTCTCCGGCACCGAGTCGTAGACGATTCCGGCGCCGGCCTGTATATGCAGGGTCTGATCCTTGATCACGGCGGTGCGAATGGCAATCGCGGTATCCATGTTACCCGACCATGACCAGTAGCCGACGGCGCCGCCATAGACGCCGCGTTTGACCGGTTCCAGTTCATCGATGATTTCCATGGCCCGCACCTTGGCGGCGCCGGAAAGTGTGCCGGCGGGGAAGGTCGCGCGCAGCGCATCCATCGCTGACATGTCCTGTTTTAATTTGCCGGTAACATTGGAAACGATGTGCATCACATGTGAATAACGTTCGATCAGCATTTTTTCGGTCAACTTGACACTGCCGGTTTCGGCTATCCGTCCGACGTCGTTGCGACCCAGATCGATCAGCATCAGATGCTCGGCCAGTTCTTTTGGATCGGCCAGCAGTTCCTGCTCCAGGGCGCGATCCTGTTCCTCATTTTCACCACGGGGGCGGGTGCCGGCAATCGGGCGCACGGTCACCATCTCATCTTCCACCCGCACCAGGATCTCCGGCGAGGAACCGACGATATGAAAATCACCCAGATCCAGATAATACATATAGGGTGAGGGGTTCAGGCTGCGCAGGGCACGATAAAGATCCAGCGGTGGAGCCTGGAAGGGAATTGACAGCCGCTGCGACAGCACTACCTGCATGATATCGCCGTCAACAATATAGTTTTTGGCTTTGGCAACCGCCGCCTCGAAACCTTCTTTGGTAAATCCGGAAACAAAATCTTTTTCATTCACCTGCCGGGGGCTGGCGCAAACATGTCGGGGAATGCTGTCATGCAACTGCCCCACCAGTTGGTTCAGACGGGTCTTCGCCCTGTTGAAGGCATCCTCCTGTTCCGTGTCGGCATATATAATTATATGCATCTTGCCGGACAGGTTATCGAAGACCACCACTTCATCCGATACCATGAGCAGAATATCCGGCGTATGTAGCTGATCCGGATTGGGGCAGTCGCCCAGTCGCGGTTCAATGTAGCGCACCGTGTCGTAACCAAAGTACCCGACCAGCCCACCGGTGAAACGCGGCAGCACGCTAAGCTCCGGTATGCGAAAACGAGCATAAAAGTCTTCAATCCATGCAAGCGGATCATCCACCACCCGTGTTTCAACTTCGCTATCGCCTTCGAACACGCGCACAGTGTGACCGTCGATACTCACCCGCTTGTGACAGGGCAGGCCAATGATGGAATAGCGACCCCATTTCTCGCCGCCGTGTACGGATTCGAACAGATAGGAATAAGGCCCGTTGGCCAGTTTCAGGTAGGTGCTGAGGGGCGTGTCGAGATCGGCCAGCGCTTCACGCACCAGCGGAATGCGATTATAGCCCTGCTGTTTGAGTTGATTGAATTCCTGCTCATTCATTATAAAAGCCTGAAGTAACTATTCAGCACAATACCCGGGTCTTCCGCGTGGGCACAAAACCGTACCCACCTTACGAGGCTGCTGTTCGCCTGAAGGCGAACCTACAGGTGAATGAATTCCTTAAGACCCACGTATGTATGCTGACTAATTACAAATATTCTTCTCTGCGCCTCTGCGATCTCTGCGTTAACAAGTTTTAAACCTTCGTAGGATGTGCTGAGTGAAACGAAGCGCATCATTCCAGATTGAACACACGAACGATGCGCTTCGTTTCACTCAGCACATCCTACATATTGAGGGTTCAGTCTCAGGCAGCCGAAGCCAGCACGCTTGCCAGTTCGGCCATGGAGTCGATGACCACGTCGGGACTGGCTTCGCGAATATCCACGCCGTGATTATAACCATAGCTCATGCAGACGATCTGGAAACCGGCCGCGCGTGCGGCTTTCACATCACTGACCGAATCACCAATCATCATCGCATCGGCCGGTTGTACGCCGAAAAATTCTGCTGCATGCAGCAACGGCAGGGGATCGGGTTTTTTCTTTGCCAATGTATCGCCGCTGATGACAATGCTGAAATTATCATAGATCCCCAGATCCTTGAGTAGCGGTTCAGTGAACTGCGCCGCCTTGTTGGTCACACAGCCCAGTTTGTAACCGGCCTGCTGCAGGTAAGCCAGCCCTTCTTCCACCCCGGGATAGAGCTGACTGCGCTTACTGGTATTCTCGGCATACAGTTCCATGAAAATCGGATAGGCCTTCTCAAACAATGCCTCGTCCGGCTCACCCTCCAGCCGACCAATCAGGGCGCGGCGCACCAACCGCTCGACGCCGTTGCCCACCCATTCACGCACTTTGGCTTCGCCATGCACCGGCATGCCCAACTGCTGCATCATTTCATCCACACAGAAAGCCAGATCCGGCACGCTGTCTACCAGTGTGCCGTCTACGTCAATCAATACCATTTGCGGCTTGCGCAGGGACGAGGGACGAGGGACGAGGGACGGGTCCAATGATTTTACCTGCTCTGTCATTCTGTTATTTCACTTTGGCCAGTTCGGCTCGCATGTCGGCGATAACCGAGTCGTAGGTATTGGCATCGCTATCGCTGGCAGCACCGAAAATGGCGGAACCAGCGACGAACATATCCGCACCGGCTTCGGCGATTTCGCGGATGTTGTTCACTTTTACGCCGCCGTCGATTTCCAGACGAATATCACGGCCGCTGTCGTCGATCAATTTGCGCGCCTGACGCAATTTAGCCAGCGCACTGGGGATGAAACTCTGTCCGCCGAAACCGGGGTTCACCGACATCAGAAGAATTAGATCCACCTTGTCCATAACGTATTCCAGAACATCCAGCGGCGTGGCCGGATTGAACACCAGACCGGACTTGCAGCCCTGCTCTTTAATCAGCTGCAGGGAACGATCCACATGTTCCGAAGCTTCGGGATGGAAAGTAATGTAGGTCGCACCGGCTTTGGCGAAATCCGGGATAATGCGATCCACCGGCTTGACCATCAGGTGTACGTCGATGTCAGCGGTCACACCATGTTTGCGCAGGGCCTCACAGACCAGCGGGCCAATAGTCAGGTTGGGAACATAGTGGTTGTCCATAACGTCAAAATGCACCACGTCAGCGCCGGACTTGAGTACGTTATCCACCTCCTCACCCAGTCGCGCGAAATCGGCGGAAAGGATGGAAGGGGCGATCAGGAAATCTGCCATAATTGCTGCCTCATTGATTTAAATCTGTATTTTTTGCGCGCTTCCAGCCTAAAATGCTAGAAGCTGATCTCTGTCTAATCCGGATCTAATCCGGGCCGGGCGCAAACTGAGCGCAGACTTTACCTGATCAGGCTGAATTTTTCAGCATTTTGTCGAATGCAGACGGCTATCTGCCGGGGAGAAAACCATGCGTTTCGCAGTCTTATTCTCGATTGTTCTCCTGTCAATCCTGATGACGGGCTTATCTACGCTCCACGCCGCCAGCGCCAGTAGTGACACAGCCAAGGAAAAACGCTGGGCGGAACAAATAGAGGACAACCTGCTCGACGGGGAACCGATCTGGCTGAGCGCAAAGGGCCAAAGCGAAAAATTCCTCGGTATTTACACCAAAGAAACCGCCAAAATCGCGCAGGGGGGCGCGATCCTGCTGCACGGCATGGGCGCCCACCCCGACTGGCCGGAGGTTATTTTCCCCCTGCGCACGCAATTACCCGAATACGGCTGGACCACGCTCTCCATCCAGATGCCTGTACTCGACAATGATGCCGCCTTTGCCGACTATGCGCCATTATTTGCCCAGGTCGCTGGACGTATTGACGCCGCCATCGCCTTTTTGAAATCAAAGGGTATCAACAACATTGTCATCATTGGCCACAGCCTCGGCGCCAGCATGGGCGCCTACTACCTCAGCAGCAATAAAAAAGCCGACGTTCGCGCCTTTGTCGGTATTGGCATGAGCATGAGCAAGCAGGACAAACGCATGGATACGCCTAACTCACTGGCCAATATAAAAATCCCTGTGCTCGATCTGTACGGTGAACAGGATATGTTCAGCGTGCTGGATTCGGTGGAGCGCCGTGCTAATGCCGCCACTGAAGCAGGCAACAAATACTATTTCCAGCTACAAACTGCCGGCGCCGATCATTTTTTCCGGGATCAGGAAGAAATACTGGTCAAACGCGTTAGAGGCTGGTTAAATCGCTATGCCGCCGGGAAAGAGCTGCCTGTGAAATAAGCTGCATACAATATTAACGCAAAGACGCAAAGACGCAGAGACGCGAAGGGCGCAGAGAATTTCAGTCCGATTCGATATTTTGTTGTATGCAGTGGGGAATTACCCCCCAGAGATTACTGTTGCATTATTCAAGGCTGCCTTGCGACCCTGGCATCTTTGTGCTGGAAATAAATGACCCCGCAGCAAGCTACGGGGTATTAGTGAAGGAACAATCTGAACCGCCAGGACGCAAAGGACGCCAGGAATTGTTTGGCTAAGACTTGGCGTCCTTTGCGTCCTGGCGGTTAATATTAATCACAGCAAGCTGTGGGGAATTAAACCCTCAGCGATTAAAAACACTAACACTACGGAATTCGTTTATGAACCTCACCCCTTTGTTACTCAGCCTGCATGTTCTGTCCGCCGTCATCTGGGTAGGCGGCATGTTTTTCGCCCACCAGTGTCTGCGCCCGGTTGCCGCCAGCCTGCTGGAACCCCCGGCTCGCCTGGGTCAATGGGTTGGTGTCTTTGGCCGTTTCTTTCCCTGGGTCTGGGCTTCAGTCATAGTCCTGCCCGTTAGCGGCTATACCCTGCTGTTCAGCCTTTTTGGCAGCATGGGCGATGCGCCGCTCTATGTACATCTCATGAATGGCATCGGCCTGCTGATGATCGTCATCTACCTGTTTGTATATTTTGTTCCCTATCAGAAACTAAAAGACGCCGTTGCCACCCAAATCTGGCCGGAAGGCGCGGCACAACTGGCACGGATTCGTTTTCTGGTCGGTGTAAATCTGAATCTGGGACTTATCGTGATCGCGATTGCCAGTGGTGGGCGTTATCTGGGCTGAAGGGATATTTTTAATTTAAAAAATATTTCACCACAAGGACACAGAGAGCACATAGGTTTTGATCGGCACATGTTCGCCTCATGGTGCTCGCAGGGTGAAATGTAAACCTGCATAATTGATACCCTGTCGTCCACTTACGGTGGTGTAATTCATTGTTTTTCTCTGTGACCTCCGTGTCCTCTGTGGTTAATTTCTTTAATCATCAACGTGCCTGTTATATTTCGCATTCATCTCGCCCATACACCAGTCGATACAGTGCGGGCAATACTACTAAAGTCAGCAGGGTCGAAGAGATAATACCGCCAATCACTACCGTCGCCAGCGGGCGCTGAACTTCCGAACCGATACCGGTATTCAGCGCCATTGGAACAAAACCCAGTGCGGCCACAAGGGCCGTCATTAAAACAGGACGCAGGCGCGTCAGCGCACCCTCAATGATCGCCTGATTAAGTTTCTGACCATGGGCGCGAAGATCACGGATAAAGGAAACCAGGACTAAACCATTCAGTACGGCTATGCCTGAAAGAGCAATAAAACCGACGGCGGCCGATATGGAAAAAGGGATATCTCGGATCAGCAAGGCCATAATTCCACCGGTCAGCGCCAATGGCACACCCGAGAAAATAATCGCAGCATCCTTGATCGAACCGAGTGCCATGATCAGCAGACCAATTACTAATGCCAGTGTCAGCGGCACCACAATTGACAGACGTTGTGTCGCCGATTGCAGTTTTTGATAGGCGCCACCATATTCAACCCAATAGCCCGCAGGCATATCAACATTTTTTTGTACGGCAAGCTGTACATCCTCAACAAAGGAGCCAAGATCACGCCCGCGAACATTGGCAGACACGACAACACGGCGTTTGCTGTTTTCTCTGTATACCTGGTTATAGCCCATAACCAGGTTGAGTTCGGCGATTTCACTTAAAGGCACATAGTCACCATTGGCAAGCATAACCGGTAGTGAAGACAGGCCATCAACATCAACCCGTAGTCGTTCAGGTAAGCGAACCACGATATCCGAACGACGATCACCTTCATAGAATTGACCGGCAACGGTTCCGCCCAGTGCAGTGGCCAGCATATCCTGTAACTGAACAATACTCAGACCATAACGCGCCATGGTTTCTCGTTTCGCCTGAATAGTCATCACCGGCAAGCCTGTAGTTTGTTCCAGCGCAACATCAGCAGCCCCCGGCACACTGCTGACGGCCTGTTCTATCTGTCCGGCTATTTGTATCAGTTGCTCAAAATCATCACCAAATACCTTTACCGCCAGTTCAGCGCGCACACCTGCGATCAATTCATTAAATCGCATCTGGATCGGTTGTAAAAACTCATAGCGATTGCCCGGTATCGGTGTCACCAGCGCCTCAAGCTCTGCGACAACACGAAGCTTTGGTTTATCGGGATCAGGCCACTGATTCCGGGGTTTTAAAATAATGAAATTATCGGCAACACTTGGGGGCACAGCATCAGTCGCCACTTCGGCGGTGCCAATTTTTGCAAATATTCTTTCCACCTCAGGTAATTTTTTTATCTCTTCTTCCAGCCCTTCCTGTAAGCGTATGGCCTGCTCCAACGAAGTGCCGGGTATGCGCAGGGCGTGCATGGCAATATCACCTTCATCAAGATTCGGTACAAATTCAGAGCCCAGTTTTGGAACCAGCATCGCAGAATAAAGCAGCAGACTCAGTGCAAGCGCGACCACGCCCCAACGAAATTTCAGGGATAATAATAATATAGGCTGGTAGAGCGAGCGCGCACTATTAATAATCAGGCTCTGCTTCTCATGAACGGGTTTTTTAAACAGCAGGGCAACCGCTGCAGGCACAAAGGTGATGGACAAAACCATGGCGCTGACCAGAGCAATAATGACCGTAATCGCCATTGGATGGAACATTTTCCCTTCAACCCCGCTCAACGAAAATATAGGTATATAGACGGCGGTAATAATAAATACACCAAACAACGCCGGGCGAATAACTTCCTGCGTGGCATCATGCACTATGCTCAAACGCTCGTTTACAGACAACATTCCATTCCGCGCTGATTGGCTCAAGCGCCGCAGACAATTTTCAACAATGATGACGGCGCCATCGATAATCAAGCCAAAATCAAGCGCCCCCAGGCTCATTAAATTAGCACTAACCCTGGTTTGCACCATGCCCGTGATGGTCATTAACATGGCAATAGGGATAACCAGCGCGGTTAAAATGGCGGCGCGTATGTTACCGAGGAACAGGAATAGAACAGCGATAACCAGCAATGCACCTTCAAGCAGGTTCTTCTGTACAGTAACCAATGTTTTATCAACCAGATCGGTGCGATTATAGACCGCAGTTGCGGTGATACCTGCTGGCAGGCTACTTTTAATCTCCGCCAGTTTAAGCGCGACATCTTTGGCAACCGTGCGGCTGTTTTCACCGATAAGCATAAACACCGTACTCATCACAACCTCCCGGCCATTTTGAGTCGCGGCGCCCGTGCGCAATTCTTTACCCAGACTCACTGTTGCTACATCCCTGATGCGAATCGGTATGCTCTGATACTGACGGATGACGATGTTACTCAAATCGTCCAGCTTAATAGCCTGGCCGGGAACTCGCAGCAACCATTGTGCGCCACTATGTTCAATGAAGCCGACACCGCGGTTATCATTGTTTTGCTGTAAGGCAGCGACAACATCACGATAACTGAGCCCGTAAGCCAGCAGCTTTGCAGGATCAGGCGCCACCAGTATCTCTTTTTTGAATCCTCCAATGGGGTTGATTTCCGCGACCCCGGCAACGCGCATTAATTGTGGACGAATAATCCAGTCATGCACCAAACGCAAATCCATTGGCGTGATCAGACTGCCATCGCTGTTTTTAGCACCCGGCTCGGCATCAACGGTGAACATGAATATTTCACCGAGCCCCGTAGAAACAGGCCCAAGTGCGGGTTCCAGTGATGCGGGTAAATTGGCCCTGACTGCAACAAGACGCTGGCCGACGAGCTGGCGCGCAAAATAGATATCCGTGCCTTCCTCAAAAACAATAGTTACCTGGGAGAGGCCATAACGCGACACTGATCGTGTATACGATAAATAAGGCAGGCCTGTCATGGCGGTCTCAATCGGGAAACTCACCCGTTGCTCGACTTCCAGTGGGGTGTAGCCCGGTGCTTCGGTATTGATAACCACCTGCACGTTAGTAATATCAGGCACCGCATCAATCGGTAACTGGGTAAACTTCCACACCCCCAGTCCCATGAGCATCACAACCAGTACAACCACCAGAACACGTCGTTGCAGTGAGAAGTTAATAATATATTCAAGCATGCGAGCCTCTAGTGATCATGAGATGCGCCGGATTTTTCAATATCGGCCTTGATGATGTAGCTGTTTTTACTGACGTAGCGACTACCTGGCTCCAGGCCGGCGAGCACCTCGACCCACTCAGCGTCCTGCCGGCCGAGTTCCAGCATGCGCACCTCATACTCCTCACCAATTTGCACGTAGACCACGGTGAAATCTCGAAAAGCCTGAAGCCCTGTGCGTTTCACCGCCAGCGACACAGGATGTTCGCCCACTATTATCTGCGCGCTAACGAAACTCCCGGGGAAAAACTGATCCTTTTTGTTGTCAAGCAGCACGTGCGCCTTCACTACCTGGCTGGCTTCTGCGGTAACGTTGATACGAGAAATTTTCCCTTTGGCAGATGGCCCACCCCCGTCACTCTCTATAATCACTGGCGCACCCACATGCACACGCCTGCGATAATTTGGGAATACCGCCAGCTCTACCCAGACTGATGATGTATCCATAATAGTGAACAGCAGGCGTCCGTCAGTCTGTTCACCGGGGTTGGCGTCACGCCCTGTAATTACGCCGCTGACAGGGGCTTCAATGGTATATAACTTCAAACTTTCGTTGCTCTCAACCGTTGCCAGATTTTGTCCCTTTTGAACCCTGTCACCCAGAGAAGGCGACACGGATTTGATCAGCCCGTCAAACCGTGCACTCACTTTACGCACACGCTCGGGATTAGCCCTGATCTGGCCATACACAATAATGGTTTCCTGTAACACAACCGGGCCTGCAAGCATTGTTTCAATCCCTAATGCTTCGGCTACTGCCGTCTCAATTTTTGTGCGACCCTCGAAGTTGTCATATTGCCAGCGATATTCAACGCCACCAGATATGGCATGGATAGTAACGATAAATGAATGGGGTTCGTAGATGACAGTGTCACCACGCAACGCATCCCCATGTGGCCTGAATTTAATCTGATCCACCTTGCCGCCCAGCCTCGTCAAGGTAATAGTAAGATCGACTTTCTCAGGGCTGAGCGCCTGACCGTTTTGCGTTGCCCAGGCTCTGAATTCTGGCGGCACGCCGGTCTCGAAGATCGACAGTTCAAGCGTGAAGTCACCTTCCACTAACAGGCGTCCGCCGTGAGGGCCTTTTTCCGGTTTAGCTGCAATGGTTTCGTTATCAGCATCCCCGACTGGGCCCGTTTGCTCGCTGCCGCATGCAGCCAATAATGCGCCCAGAAAAATTAACAAACAACTCCGCAGCAAGCTGCGGGGTATTAGTTGTAGGTTCGCCTTCAGGCGAACATGTGCGGCTGAAGCCGCACCTACAATAGAACTTCGCCGCAAGCAGCGGGAAATTAAACCATCAGAGATTAAAATCAGTCGCATGGGTGTTTCTGATATTATTTTCATGATCTGGATCCTCATGGTTCTGACACCGGTTGCACTATGCGTACACCGGTTAGACGTTCAATTTCGATGGTGTTTCGATGGGCATCAACACTTGCTTCAACTAATGCATTACGCGCTTCAAGCAGATCAGCCTGAGCACTGTGCCATTCCAGATACCTGTAACGCCCCAGGTTGTACGCCCGGCGGGTTTCCATCAATGCTGTTTCAAGACGGGGGATGATGTCATTGCGAAATGTGTCTGCACGATGCAGGCTGCGTTGCAATTTCTGGTATAAAACATAAAGCAGCGTTTGCATACGAATCCGCGCTGCTTTTTCCTTTGCCCTTGTTTGGGCGAGATTTGCTCGCGCCTCAGCAATGCGCCCCGGATTACGCGTGCGTTCACCAAAAGGAATGCTAATGCCTGCCAGGAAGGCCTGATCGCGTGTTCTTTCAAGCCGGCGTATGCCGGTCGTCACACGCCAGCTGGGTTTGCTCTGCGCCTGTGTCAATTGTAACTCTGATTCTTTTAATCGTTGATCGGATAACAGTCGAGTGAACTCCGGGTTTCGTTCAAGTCGTTGCTTGAGGACGTCGAAGGATTCAATCGTGGATAAAATTAGAATATCGCCATCGACCCGCGTAAACACGGGATTGGTATCTCCCCATTGCGCAGCCAGTCGATGGATAGCTGAACCCATCGCGTGTTCGATGTCTTCCCGCTCGAGTTTTCTACGCGCCCATTCTGCTTGCGCCCGTGCCTGTTCAGCCTCGGGTGACTTGCCCGCCTCCACTCGTGTGTGTATGGCTTTGATGGTTTCCTGCGCCAGCCGAACAGCTTTGTCTGCGTTAAGTAGACGCGCCTGACTGGCCAGGACAACAAGGTAGCGGCGTGCTGTTTCAGCGGCGGCATCGAGTTGCCTGATATCGGCCTCAATCGAGAGCAGCGATCTGCCTGCGCGTGCAGTATCGATGTAACGTTGCCGAAGCCCACGCTCCCATACCCAGCCAATGCTGATCGTTGCCTGAGAACTATCAAGCCCCCTGTAATCGCCGCTGCCCAGCACATCTTCCAGGATAAAACTTAACTCCGGGCTGGGAGCCAGACCTGCTTGCAGTACTCTGCCATCCTGCGCCTTAAGTTGATAATTAAACACCTGCAGGTCGGGGTTAAACTCGATGGTTTTGGCAACTGCCTGATGCAGGCCAATCGTCCACTCATCATTGTTTAAACCAGGTTCAGCACTAGCCGTTGCACTGAATGCAAGCAGCAGAGACACGCTGATATATTGAATAATGTTATTTGCGTATTTCAAATGGGAGACAACCGTCCAGATACCCATCCAGATCGGCATAAATACAGGTTTATACATTACAGACTCCTGCCACACACTCGCCAGGGCGCTTGCGTGACTATATTTATCGAAAACTCAGATTGACGAAACTGATGAGCAACGTTGAACCGTGCCGATCGGTAAAACCAGCAGCAACGGCAATCTTGTCAGAGATAACAGGAGTTAGCGTGGTGGGGCGCGCAGAGGGGGACGCAGTGAATGTCGCCAGGGAACCGGCTGTGAATTTCTATTACGTCGCCATCCAGTGCGCGCGCAAATCGGTGGGACAAAAACCACGATGACCACCGCAGTTAGCAGGGCGATGGCCAGGGATCCGAATGACAGGTTTTTTAACAGGCCCTCGGGGATAAAATCGACTTCTGATACTACCTCATCGTGATGATCGACATTCGATACACTATGGGCGGAATGTACTTTATTCAAATGCGCATGACCGCCAACCATGCTCTCGTCATAGTGGCCGTGGTCATGATCATACGTATGTGCGTGCAATTGCAGTCCCTGCACGAACATCAGGGCCAGCGCCAGACACAGGATCAGGATTGTTTGTCTGCGTTTTATGGTGAGCACATTATGCATAGTAGGTAATCCTAGCTACTAGTCCTGGTTAAGACAACCCCTGTGGTTTACTTTTCTGGTTCCTGATTCCCATCTCCTGCGTGGAAACGAGGTAAAAAGAAGTACTCAAAACCTCGATGCTCTCCGTGTCCTCTATGGTGAAAAGTTTTTTCTATCAATGTCAAACCTTGCGGACTTTTTTGATTGTTTCATATGCCGCCTTGATTTCCTGCGTTTTCTCGGTCGCCAGTTTCATCATCTCCTCAGGCAGACCTTTGGACACCAGTTTATCGGGATGGTGCTGATTCATCAGCCGACGGTAGGCTTTTTTGATCTCAGCATCACTGGCGCTCTCGCTGACACCTAACGCTTCATAGGCCTCCTGTAACTGTGCCTCAGGTGAGACGGCCTCACCACCCGCATGAAACTGGCGCTGCGCCTCTACCCGGGCATGCAGTTGCTGATAGGCCATGCGCGAGAAGCCCAGCATCTCGCTGATACGCTCCAGCAGACGTTGCTCAGCCGGGTCCAGCACATTGTCCGCATAGGCGGCATGCAGCAGGATTTCCATAAACATCTGCAGCAGCGTACTGCGACGATGACATTCCTGCCGAAACTGCTGGATCACGCCATCCAGATCAAAGTCCGCCTGTTTACCCCTGTTGAACAGCTCAATCGCCAGCTTGCGCTTCGCCTCGTCCAGCGCCATCTGCTGCATGATGTGACGCGCCATGGCGATCTCATCGGCACTGACCCGGCCATCGGCCTTGGCCACATGCCCCATAACCGAAAATAACGCGGTGAAGAAGGCCGTCTGCACCCGCTCACGATTGCCAATACCGGCAAAGGCGTCGCCCATGCCCCCCTGCATGTCGGCAAGATTCAGCCCCTTGTCAAACTGGTGTCCCAGCGCCGCACCCAGCACCGCGCCCAGTGGCCCACCAAGCATGAAGCCAAAGGCGCCGCCGACTAATTTGCCCCACCAGGTCATGAGAAGGGACGAGTTGCGAGGGACGAGGGACGAGAAAAAGCGGATATAGTCATTTTTTAAATTTCCTGAAAAAGTTGAATATAAATTTTCTTAACAGCTATTTTTAGCTACAACTAAAAGCATCAATAATAACATGCAGCCCCGACCCACCTCGTCGCTCGTCCCTCGTAACTCGTCCCTTTATTTTATCCAGAACCACCAGACTATAAACCCGATCAGTAATAAACCAGTTATGTTCACCAGCATGGCATCATCCTCTAATCGAGTTTAATTAAACGCAAACGGTTGGCATTGCTCACCACGGTTACCGACGACATGGCCATGGCGGCGCCGGCGATCATGGGATTGAGCAGAATACCGAGCAGGGGAAACAGAATGCCACCGGCAATCGGAATTCCCAGGGCATTATAAATAAATGCGCCGAACAGGTTCTGTTTAATATTGCGCAGGGTCAGGCGCGAGAGGGAAATCGCATCGGCCACGCCGTGCAGGGAACCGCGCATGAGGGTGATATCGGCACTCTCGATGGCAACATCCGTACCCGAACCAATGGCAAAACCCACATTGGCGCGTGCCAGCGCCGGCGCATCGTTGATACCGTCACCGACCATGGCCACGATTTCACCCTGCGCCTGTAATTTTTCTACCTGCTTGTCTTTCTTCTGCGGCAGAACTTCCGCCAGCACGCTGTCGATCCCCACTTCACGGGCCACGGCCTCGGCGGTGATGCGGTGATCACCGGTGAGCATGACTACTTTCAGACCATTGGCATGCAGGCGAGCGATCGCCTCACGTGAGTCGGCTTTTACCGGATCGGCCACCGCAAGCAGGCCGGCCACCTGCCCGTCACAGACCAGATACATGGCGCTGCGACCTTTTTCCGCCAACGCCGTTACCTTGTCCGCCCAGTCATCCAGCGCCACCCCGGCTTCCTGCAACAGGCGTTCGTTGCCCAGAAGTAAACGCTTACCTTCGACTTCCGCCCTGACACCGTGTCCGGCTACCGCTTCAAACTCCACCGCCTTGAACAAGGTCAGCATTTTCTCATCAGCCGCAGTGACAATGGCCGTGGCCAGGGGGTGTTCGGAACCGGCTTCCAGGCTGGCGGCAAGCTGCAGCATGTCATCCTCCGTCCAGCCCTTAGCAGCGACGATATCCGTCACCCTCGGCGCACCTTCGGTCACGGTACCGGTCTTGTCCAGCACGATCGTGGTCAGATGCCCGGCCTGCTGCAGGGCTTCACTGTTGCGGATCAGGATGCCGCGCTCGGCCGCCCGGCCCACCGCCACCATGATCGAAATCGGCGTTGCCAGCCCCAGCGCGCAGGGACAGGCGATAATGAGGACTGTCATGGTGGTGACCAGTGCATAGGCAATGCCACGCTCAGGAGCCAGATTCATCCAGGCCATGAAGGTCAGTACGGCGATAATCATGACTGCCGGCACGAATACCGCTGCTACCTTGTCCACCAGCCGACCGATGGCAGGCTTGCTCGCCTGGGCGTGGCGCACCAGTTCGATGATCTGCGCCAGCACGGTGTCCCCGCCGATACGAGTGGATTTGTATAAAAATGTGCCACGAGCGTTAATCGTTCCGGCAATGACTTCATCACCTGGCTTCTTTTCCACCGGCATGGGTTCGCCGGTAAGCATGGATTCGTCCACCCGCGACTGGCCTTCGATAACGATGCCATCCACGGCAATGCATTCGCCCGGACGAGCGCGTAGAGTCTCATCCAGCCCGACTTCGCTGATGGGCAGCTCCACTTCCTTGCCGTCTCGCACCACAATGGCAGTGCGGGGGCGCAGACCGATGAGGCGTTTGATGGCCTCAGACGTCTTGCCGCGTGCACGCATTTCCAGCGCCGAGCCGAAATTGATCAGGGAGATAATAATCGCCGCAGCCTCATAATAGGCGTGCTGGGCCAGAACCGGCACAACATGCGGAAATATCACTACTACAGTGGAATAAAGCCAGGCTGAGCCTGTGCCCAGTGCAATCAGGGTATCCATATTGGCCTGATGTTTACGAAAAGACTTCCAGGCGCCGGTAAAAAAATGCCCACCGGCATAGATCATCACGCCCAGGGTCAGCACACCGACAACGGTCCAGAACAGGCGGCCGGCACTGGTATCCAGTGGTGGCAGCACACCCGCCATCCCGGCGACGAACAATGGCGCACCCAGCACAAACGCCGCCCCGGCCTTGCGCAGCAGCGCACGATAATAGGCCATTTCTGAGGCTTCCTTTTCTGACTCGTCTTCCACGCCTCTCAGTTCCGCGGCGTCATAGCCTGCCTGCTTAACCGCCGCGATTAGCTTCTCTACGCTGGCGGTTCCTGCTACATCTGCGGTGTGCTCGGCAAAATTCACCAATGCTTCTTCCACACCGTCCACCGACTGCAGAGCCTTTTCCACGCTGGCCACGCAACCCGCGCAGCTCATACCGGCGATGGACAAACGAATTGTTCTCTTTTTAGCCATTGCGCTACCTGGGGAAATCCCTTATATTAGCGAGAAATAAAATAAATTATCGTTAGCATCCTACTGTTTTATATGCTAATTTAAGTAGACATTAAATTCCAGTTTTTCCTGCATACAGGTTAATTTATGCCCATAAACAAAACCAGACAAATACTGTATTCTTGCAGACAGCGCGGGCATGAATTTCAGCACAAGCTCCATTTGTTGATGCCGCAAACTTTATAGCCTAACTACAACCCAAGCGAACGGAAGATTATGGCCACCAGTCCCCCAACCGCCTTAATTACCGCCAACCTGAATCAACTGTCCCTGCCAGACATTGCTATCCGTCTCAATGATATGGTCAACGATCCTGGCTGCTCCATAGCCAATATCGGTGATCTGATTTCACAGGATGCCGCATTAAGCGCCCGCCTGCTGAAAATTGTCAACAGCGCCTTTTATGGTTTCCCGTCGAAGATCGACACCATCAGCATGGCGATTACCATTATCGGCACCCGCCAGCTGCGGGATCTGGTGCTGGCTACCAGTATCATCGGGAAATTCCAGCAACTACCAGAGGGGCTGGTGACTATCGACACATTCTGGTACCACAACCTGACCTGCGCCACTGCCACACGTATCATTGCCGCAAAGCTGCAAATCCGCAATTCGGAACGTTTTTTTATCGCCGGCCTTCTACATGACATCGGTAAACTGGTGATGTACCTCACCGAACCGGAACTTTCGCGCAAAGTGCTCCAGCGTATGAACGAACCGCAGGAGGATGTCACCCAACTGGAAATTGATGCCTTCGGCTTCGACCACGCCACTCTCGGTGGCGAACTCATGCGCCACTGGAAATTACCCGAGTCACTGGTGGAACCGATCAGCTGTCATCATCGTCCCGCCGATGCCAAACACTACCCACAGGAAACTGCCGCCGTCTCACTGGCTAATGCCATCGCCAATACTATTGAGCCCCCTTACTCAGCCGACGATGATCTGCCTATTGATACCAGTATCTGGGGCACGCTCGGGCTGGAAGATAGCGATCTGGACGAGCTGATCCACGAAACCCGCCTCGCCTTCACCAACACCGTCAGCATTCTTTATCCAAAACAGGCGATTTAAAATAAATCTTCCCGCCGCAAGCGGGCGGGGGTATCGGTTATGTAGGTTCGCATTTATGCGAACATCTGCGCGCCTCATGGTGCCCGCAGGGTGGAAGGCGCACCTACAATAGTACTTCGCAGCAAGCTGTGGGGAATTAAACTCAAAGAGATTAAACAGTCAAACCATTGGACTCCGGTGCTCCAATCGCCTGCTCAACATCCTGTTCACTGCTGTGTGTCTGGTATTCCATGACAAATCCGGCAATCTGGAAGCGATCACCATTAGCCAGCGGATGCCAGCTCACCAGTTCCTTGCCCACGTAGGTGCCGTTTTTGCTATTAAGATCCTGAAGATAATATTTACCATTGAGATGAATGATCTGAGCGTGATAGCGGCTGGCCCAGGCTCCGCGCAACATGATGTCCTGCTTGGAATTACGGCCAATCAGCACCCGATCCTTCTCCAGCCGATACTCGGCCACCACCCGGTCATTACGCATCACCACAATCCGGGGCACCGTTCTGCCCGCCAGTTGTGCGGGATGAGGCTGCCCCACCGGAGCCGCCAGCCGTTTTTCATAGGCCTGCCAGCCCAGTTTCGCCACCGCCGCCTCGATGCAGTCGCAATCAATATACTTGGTGTTGCGCATAAAGGCCGCCACCAGCGCCATATCGCAGAGTACGTTGATCAGGCGGGGGATGCCGCCGCTATAGCGCATAATCAGCGGCAGGGTGTCCTCGGGAAACAACACCGTACGTTCGCCACCGGCAATCCACATACGATATTCAAGATAGTGATCCAGCTCCTTCTCATTCAATGGCTCCAGCCGACAGCCCATCCGAACCTGCTGCGACAGGGCATCCTTGCGCTGCGCATTCAGTAACTGTTCCAGTTCCGGGGCGCCGGTCAGAATCACACTGATCAGCTTGCGGCCAAATTTTTCAAGGCTGGCCAGCATACGGATTTCTTCCAGCACCTGATGTTGCAACAGGTGGGCTTCATCAATCACCAGCAATACGTTTTTTCCGGCAAAATGCTGCTTATTGACAAACCGATGCAGGGTATCGATCAGGGTTGCCTTGTGATAGTTTTCCGGCTTCAGATCAAACTGCAGGCACACGGCGAGAAAAAACTCGGTCGTCGTCAGCTGCGACTGCCTGATGCGCGCCACCACCAGATCGGTCTCGCATTCTGCCAGTACGTGCTCCAGCACCACAGATTTGCCGGTCCCGGCCTCGCCCGTGACGACACCAATCCCGTCTCCCGTATGCAATAGATAATTCAGGTAGGCAATCGCGCGGGCATGACTCTCGCCCATAAAGAAATAGCGGGTATCCGCTGTCAGGCGAAAGGGGTAATCATCCAGCTGGAAAAACTCACGGTACATTCTAGTGTTCTATCCATGTGATTATTGCGAATTCAGTTAACTTGTCCTGAATTCCCAGTGTCATCACCGCAAGCTATGACAAATGAACATCAAGAATATCACTCGGCTGGGGGCAGGTAAATTACCCGTGTCTCAAACAGGGATTTTCGGGGGTGATATGCTCAAAAATCATCCACCAGCAACGCTTCCATCTGCGCTTCCTGCACCGGTAGCGACAATACCGAAGACAGGGGAAAAACATCATTCAGCTTGTCCACATACTGGCGTTCGGCCTTGTCGACCAGCACGATAACCCGCGCACTGGGTGAAAATTTTTGCAGACTGTACAGCATTACATCCAGATTACTGATATTGACGCCGGCATAGTTGTTGCCGTAACCATAAAAGAATTCAGCTACAACAAAATCCGGCGGCTGCTTTTTCATGGCATTAATGGCTTTGCGCGCGGAAAACAGGCGTTCCTCGTGCAGCCCCAGTTTTTTATACAGCAGGGAAAAATCCGGATGGGTGGCGGATTCAATAATCGAAAACAGTATTTTGCCCGGCATAATCTGAAGTTACGTTTATTCAAACAGTTCCAGGACATTGTCCAATGGACGCCCAATTGCCGCCTTGCCTGAGGTGATCACGATGGGACGTTCAATCAGAACAGGATTATCGACCATGAGTTTAATCCACTCAGCCTCGCTACGCTCATCATTCTTATTGATCCCCAGTTCCGCCGCCCGGCTTTCACCGTAACGAATCAGCACCCTGGCCTCGATGCCAAGTTTGCGGATAATCTCGGCAAGTTCGTCTTCGGTGGGTGGATTTTCCAGATACTGCACAACTTCAGCATCAATGCCTCGCTCTTCCAGCGCCGTCAAAGCCGCTCGGCTTTTGCTGCAACGGGGATTGTGGAATATCGATACAGACATATTTTCTCCAGCAGTAAAGTTTAATTTCTTTGGGTTGAATTCCCTGCCACTTGCAACGAATATCGTCATTCAGGCGAATGCTGGAATCTACATGAAAGTTCCAAAGGGTGTCCAGATATTAAATCTGTAGGATGTGCTGAGGAACGAAGCGCATCATTCGCGTTTGCCCAGCACATCTAAAACTCACACCGAGTCCAGCCTATGCTATTAGATCATATTGGGAATGGCGCCACCTATTTACAAAAATATCCGTTCACGGACAAATGAATTAGTTGTCTTTTTTATCCATCATGGACTTCAGTGCCGCAAAAGGATTATGTGTAGTCGTGGTCGTAGTGCTGTCATCACCGAGGCTGCTGCCCGCCTCCAGATAGCGGGAGTGTTCATTGTCGTGACAATACAGACACAGCAGTTCCCAGTTGCTACCGTCACTGGGGTTGTTGTCATGATTGTGATCGCGATGATGCACGGTCAACTCCTGCAGGTTCTTGCGCGTAAACTCCCTCTGGCAGCGACCGCAAATCCAGGGGTAAAGTTTCAGCGCCTGCGCCCGGTAACCTTTTTCCCGTTCTTCCGCCGCGCGTCGCGCATCAGCGATGATCCTGTCCAGCTTGTCCGGATCAGAAGATTTCTTCTTATCTGACATAGTTTCCGGCCTCTACACCGATTAGAGTTTGCCTGATCTTAAATCCGGTTTCCATCCAGAAAGGTTTGTATTAAACGCAGAGAACGCAAAGACGCAGAGGCGCAAAGAAAAAATTACCAAGCAAGCGCTGATTAATTCCGCCGTTCGTGGTGAGCCTGTCGAACCATGAACGGTAACCATTGTAAAATCATGGTGTTATATGTTCTGCCCTTCGACAAGGCTCTCCTGAGCAAAGCCGAAGGGCTCAGAGAGAACGGAATTAATCAGCACTTCCTTCAATAAGCAACATAATACAATCTCTGCGTCTTGGCGCCTCTGTGTTCTTTGCGTTAATTATCCATATTTATGAATGGAAACCTGATTAAAGCGATACTAGACAAAAATAGCCTGGGCAAAACACCTGACAGGAACAGGTGAACTCTACAGCCCAATCCAGTTACCCGGCGCGCCCCGCATGATAAATACGCTATAATACTAGTTTTTCAGGCAAGGTCATAACAATGGGCCGCTATCGACCACCCGCAGCAAAAAAGTCCCCTTACATCAGCGCCAGCGGCTTTGATTGCCTGCAGGCGGAACTGAAACAACGCTGGCAGTTACGTAAAGAGGTCACCGCCGCCCTGTCCGCAGCGGCTGCGGAAGGCGACCGTTCTGAAAATGCCGAATACATCTACCGTAAAAAACAGCTACGCGAAATCGACTACCGCATCCGTTACCTGCAAAAACGCCTGCCTGAACTAACCATCGTCGATAAACCCCCAGCCGCAATCGATCAGGTCTTTTTCGGCGCCTGGGTGACGCTGGAAGATGAGCAGGGCAAAAGCCACCGCTATCGTATCATGGGTCCCGACGAACTGGATCCCGGACAGGGATTGATCAGCATCGACTCACCCATGGCACAGGCCATGATGAAAAAAAAAGTGGAGGATGAAGTCAGGGTTCAAACCCCGGCGGGGGAACAATGTTATTTTATTCTCGATATCGATTACTCAGAAAAACTCTAAACCTGCACAGCAGTTCTTTTTAACCCACAAACCCGTAGGATGTGCTGAGTAAAACGAAGCGCATCGATCGATGCCCGAATTTGCACCCGAGTCTATTCACCCGCACGAACATCGAACCCACCCTCACTACACCAATTTTCCGGATAAACACCACGGACCACATACTCATGAAAACTCGAGTGCGGCCAATCAGCAACCTGCCTGACCCTGCCATGCTTGACCGGATTCCAGTGAATATAATCGATGTGCTGATTGAAGTCCGCTTGATCTGTCAGCAAATGCTCCCAGAATCGACGTTGCCACAAACCCCGCTCTCTTCGTTTCTGGCGGCTTTGAGAGACGCGTTCGCCCTTCTCGATAGCACGAGAAAAGTATCCCTTGAGCAAATTCCAGCGCATGGAAAAATCCGAATCGCCCGGCGGCAACGTCCATGCACAATGAAGATGATCCGGCAAAACCACCACCGCCTCCAACCGGAACGGGTGATTTTCCCTGACGTAACGAAAAGCCCGGCGCAAATCATCAATATGCCTGACCAGTAAATCGTTACCCTTCCGCTCGGCAAGGTTGACCGTAAAAAACCACGATGCCCCCGGAACATGCGCACGCCTGTATTCTGTCATGAGATTCATCTCCTCCTTGAAATCTTTTTCTCGCGACCGATGCGCTTCGTTTTACTCAGCACATCCTACGGTTGGGAGTTGGGACACTCGTGTAGGATGTGCTGAGGCACGAAGCGCATCGGTCGTGCGTTCCTTCAACGTCTACGCGGCTGGTTGCCAGTATGCAGCAATCACCGCCTGCACATCATCCGGCCGATTCTGAATAGCCTGCTCCCAACTGATACCACCGTTTTCAACACTGAAGGTCGCCATGGCCTGAATAAGCTGATCCACCTGCGTATTCAATAGTCTATCGCCATCGTTCAACATGACAGTTTCAACCTGATTATCTACATTGGCATACCAATCCCGTACCGAAACACGATCACCAGTTGCTGCATTGCTAATATTAAGACTATTGCCATTTTGTGCGAAAACAAGATCTAATTCAGCGATGCCTGCGCCCAGCTTAATGGTATCGGCATACCCATCACCGCTGATCCCCCCGGTTTCATCAATGGTATCTATACCATCACCGATATTAAAGTAATAGGTATCTGCACCCTGACTGCCGTTAAGGATGTCATTGCCCGTACCACCCCAATATTCATTTCCCACGTTCAAACTTAGGAAGGGATTATAACGATAGCTGGTAAAATCATCTCCGGTCTTGCTGCCTAATATATCATCTCCACCATCGCCAATTAGTTTGTCAGAACCAATTCCACCATCCAGCGTATCGATACCGACCCCACCTACCAGAATGTCATCGCCCAGGCCGCCATATAGTTGGTCATTACCGCCATTGCCAAAAAGAATATCACCCCTGCCTTCACCATATAAACGATCATCCTCACCATCTAAATAACTGTTCCAAAAAGGTGTCCACTTAGGGAACTTGGGCGCATCTCTGCGATCAGATCAATCGACAAAGAAATAAGTGATCGAGAGGTGCCCCAAGTTGGATTACAGTATAAATGAAATACCCCGAGCTGTCA
>JASBTR010000159.1 GCA_030148325.1 Gammaproteobacteria bacterium | reverse complement strand
GAATTTCCACGTTCGTGGTGAGCTTGTCGAACCATGAGCGTGGAAATGCGGTGAATAGAGTGCTTAATCTATTTGTCCTTCGACAAGCTCAGGACGAACGGCTATTCCTAAAGTGTACTGGTATTCGGAACAGCTATTTAGAGAAAAACATTAAGAGAATAAATAATATAAGATCTGATTCCTACAATTAGAAGGTTGTATTAATGCACGATAAAATACGTTATCAATTAATCTCCTGGGCGGAAGTACAGCGGCTGTGCCTGAAACTGGCATGCATGATCAGGACATCCGGATATCAGCCTGAGATCGTTATCGCCATCGCACGGGGTGGTTATGTCCCGGCACGTCTGCTCTGCGATTACCTGGACATTATGAACTTAACCAGCATCAAGATTGAACACTACCTGTCTTTAGCAACCAAAGAGGAGCAGGCCACTATCCGCTATCCTCTTTGTACCGACATCAAAAACAGGCGTGTGCTGCTCGTTGATGATGTCAATGACAGCGGCGACACCCTCGATGTTGCTATCAAACATTTGCTGCCCTTTAAGCCTTCTGAAATCCGTATCGCCGTCATGCATCACAAAATTGTGAGCCATTTTTCAGTCGACTACTACGCCTGTAAAATTGTCAAGTGGCGCTGGTTAACCTATCCCTGGGCAGTAACTGAAGATATCACCAATCTGCTTAAACAGATAAATCCCCAACCAGACAACGTAGAGGAAGCACATCAGCAGCTTAAGCAACAGTTTGGTATTTATATTTCCAGAAAACGATTAGAACAGGTCTATGTCCTGCTGGAGGAGACAGAAGGGGAAAATAAACAACCCCACCGCAAGCGGACGGGGTATTAAATCGTAGGAGCGAGCTTGCTCGCGAAAGCGGTTGGATAAACCTCAAACTATTCGCGGGCGAGCCCGCTCCTACCGGTTTTCGCCGCAACCAGTTTTCGCCGCAAGCAGCGGGGAATTTAACCCAAAGAGATTAAAATCAACCATTGATTTTAGTTTATCCATCCCCATTACTGAAAACAGCCGCAATGAAAAACACAAGTTCAAAACACAAACATATGATCGAGGTCATCGAAAGCGAGCTGAAATACACCCGCAGCATGATCGGCAGGGATAGATTTTCGCCTCGGGTCATGGAGGCCATGAAAAAAGTACCCCGTGACAAGTTTGTTCCGGAAGATTTGAAATTTCTGGCTTTTGATAATGGGCCCGTCCCCATTGGCCACGGGCAAACTATCTCCCAACCCTATATCGTGGCCTTGATGACAGATCTACTGGAACTTGAGCCAGATCATGTCGTGCTGGAAGTGGGTACGGGTTCCGGTTATCAAACCGCCATACTGTCACAGCTGTGCAAGCAGGTTTACAGCATTGAAGTCATTGCTGATTTAAGTGAAGCCGCTGAGGCACGTTTTAAAAACCTCGGTTACAGCAATATCGAAACCCGTGTTGGAAATGGCTATCAAGGCTGGCCCGAACATGCACCTTATGACGGCATTATTGTCACGGCGGCTGCAGCCTATATCCCTGAAGCATTAAAGGAACAACTGAAACCCGGTGCTAAAATGGTAATTCCAGTAGGCCTGCCGCACATGCACCAGGAGTTGATGCTGGTTGAGAAAGATCGGCAGGGAGAAATAAATGTATCACCGATCCTGGGCGTTGCCTTTGTACCACTGGTTGAGACCCCTGCCACAGACACTAACGATACAGCGCATTAATCAGGCAAAATTTAATCGTCAGGCATAAGTGGTTCGTATTTTCATCTGCTGCTTATTCACTGGCAAACAGCATCTCGCGGGCTGTCTCCATCACTGCGGAGACGACCGGATGCAGGATTCGACGTTCAACGGATATGGCGTAAAAATATTCTTTTATCTCATCGACCCTGCCTATCGCAGTCACCTCATGTTGCCATTCCACTTCGGCCTCAATAGCAGCGGGCGCAATAAAGATCCCCGATCCTTCCTGTCCAAAAGCCTTCATCAGTGCGCTGTCATCAAACTCGGCAATCAAACGTTGATGCAGGCGGTGTTTGTCCAGCCACTGGTCAATGCCGGAACGCAGCTGAGTACCGCTGCTGGGCAACAATAACGGCGCGCCATCCAGACAGCGAGGAAAATTACCTTTCAGCTTCTTTTCCAGTTTTTCTGTGGCAAAAAAACTGACCGCGCACTCGCCGAGCTTATGACTGAAACCCCGCGTACTGACCGTAGGCGGAATAGGACGATCGGCCAGCACCAGATCGAGGTGATGCACGGCTAGTTCTGCCAGCAGCACATCAAGACTCGCCTCGCGGCAGATCATGCGCACTGGCTCCGGCATCTGCAGCGCGGGTTTGAGAATACGATGGGCAATGGACTTGGGCAGTACATCGACCACCCCAACCCGGAATAGCCGGGGGCGACCTTCCGGCAACTGATGAAGGACCTCTTCCAGCTCACCACCGAGCGAAAAAATTTCATCCGCATAGCTCAATACCAGCCGCCCGGTCTCGGTCAGCTCAAGGTTGCGCCCGACCCGGTTGAAAAGATTCACCCCAAGATTCTCCTCCAGCAATCTCAGTTGCCCACTGATCGTTTGCGGTGTCAGATTCAGCCGTTCACTGGCCCGTGCAATGCCACCCTCCCTGGCTACCGCGAGGAAGTAGTGCAGGTGCTTGTAGTTAACCATCGGATCGCCATTAGTTCGAAAATTACGAAGAGTATAGCAAATATAATCGACTTTTTTTGCTAGTCAAACCCATCTAGCATCCCAGTTCATGTAGAGAAGTAACCGCCTTACAATGGAGGATTCTATGCAGATTAATATCCAGACACGCAATTTTTCCCTGACCGATGCCCTGCGCAACCATGCCGAACGGCGGCTGCGTTTTGCCCTTACCTGCTGTGACAGTCACATCCGGCGAGTTGTTATGCGGCTCTCTGATATCAACGGCCCGCGCGGTGGAGCGGATAAACGCTGCCACCTGCAGGTCGTACTGGCCGGCCTGCCCGATGTGGTAATCGAAGATACCGAGGCCGACCTGTACGTCGCTATTGATCGCGCTACCGATCGCGCCGGGCGTACTGTGGTGCGCAAGACCGAGCGCCAGCAAACCCTGCTCAGGCATGGCGGAGCGCCGATATCTGACAAAGCACACCTGTCCGATTAACACATCAACACACTCACACAGAGGGAATCTATTATGAACAATCCTGCTACTGTCGCTACACGACAAGGCCAGACCAGAACGCTCGCCACCAACAAGGTGATCCGTAACACCTATACCTTGCTCTCCATGACTCTGCTGTTCAGCGCCCTGACAGCCGGCATTTCAATGGCCCTGAACCTGCCCCATCCCGGCGTGTTGCTGACACTGGCGGGATACTTTGGCCTGCTGTTCGCCACCGCCAAATTCCGTAACAGCAGCCTCGGACTGGTCTTTGTCTTCGCCCTGACAGGCTTTATGGGCTATACCCTGGGTCCGATCATCAACGCCTATATGGCTCTGGCCAATGGCGGCCAGATCGTGATGACCGCGATGGGCGCCACCGGTACGATCTTCCTTGGCCTGTCGGGTTACGCGCTGACCACACGCAAGGACTTCAGTTTCATGGGCGGTTTTCTGATGGTCGGCATCCTGGTCGCCTTCATGGCCGGTCTGGGCGCACTGTTTTTCGAGATGCCCGGTTTGTCTCTGGCAGTGTCGTCCATGTTTGTACTGCTCATGGCAGGCCTGATCCTGTACCAGACCAGCAGCATCATTCACGGCGGTGAAACCAACTACATCATGGCAACCGTGACCCTGTATGTTTCTATCTTCAACCTGTTCACCAGTCTGCTGCACCTGCTGGGTTTCATGCATGGCGACGAATGAGCACAGCAACGAGACGATGGTCAGACGAGTGCCCAACTGTCACGCGGCGCTGAGCGGTGATCACAGGGCTCTGACTAACCGAACAGTCCCAATGGGATAATCAGGTATGGTTTTTCGTTTCTCTGGACTTTTTCTGCTGCTAATCGCGCTCTCAGCCTGTAGTAAGCCTGCTTACCACGACCTGGATAATAAAAAACTGAAAGCCCTGCTCGAGCAGAATGTGGCCATTTATGATATAAGACGTCCAGATGAATGGCGCCAGACAGGTATCGTCAAAGGCAGCCGGTTACTGACTTTTGTCGATCCCAATGGCCGGATAAAAGCAGATTTCCTGGATCGCTTCACCGCGGCTGTAGACAAGGATGATCCCGTGATCCTGATCTGTCGAACCGGCAGCCGCACCAGCGCGCTGGCGCGCCTGCTGGTTGAGAAAATGGGCTTTACCCAGGTGTACAATGTACGCAATGGCATCACGCAATGGATCAGAGATGGACAACCGATAACACGCCTGTAAAAAACCGTAATCAGACATAGAGACACCGTATGAACAATCAACCTGCTGCGTCCGCACAAAAAACGCCTGCACATAAGCCACGCCCACTGCTTGACCTGTTACTCAGTATTATTATTCCCTCCGCCATCCTGATGAAATTGAGTGGCGATAATGATCTGGGTGCGACAGGTGCTCTGCTCGCAGCCCTGGCCTTCCCCATCAGCTGGGGCTTATACGAATTAAATAGCTGTTCCAAATACCAGATCACTTGTGAATTTCCACGTTCGTGGTGAGCTTGTCGAACCATGAGCGTGGAAATACTGTGAATAGAGTGTTTAATCTGCTTGTCCTTCGACAGGCTCAGGATGAACGGTAATTGC
>JASBTR010000155.1 GCA_030148325.1 Gammaproteobacteria bacterium | reverse complement strand
CGGCTTTTTCGCGTATAATGCCGCGCTAATAATTTTGAACCCCTGTTTCTACTCAATTTCCAAGGAGTCCTCCCGCATGAGCACCCGGTGTAACAGTTTCAACGCCCGCGCCACATTGTCTGTCAATGACAAGGATTACGAGATTTTCCGCCTTGATGCCGTCAAAAATGCTGCGCGCCTGCCTTATTCCCTGAAAATCCTGCTGGAGAATCTGCTGCGCCACGAGGATGGGGTGAACGTTACCGCCGATGACATCACCGCCATGGCGGACTGGGACGCCAATGCCGAGCCGAGTAAGGAAATTGCCTATACGCCTGCACGGGTGCTGATGCAGGATTTTACCGGTGTGCCGGCGGTGGTGGATCTGGCTGCCATGCGTGATGCGATGAAAGCGCTCGGCGGTGATCCGGAGAAAATCAATCCGCTGTCCCCGGCGGAACTGGTGATCGATCACTCGGTGCAGATCGACGCCTTTGGTTCGGCCGATGCCATGCAGATCAACGCCGACCGTGAATACGAGCGCAACCAGGAGCGTTACAGCTTTCTTAAATGGGGGCAGAAAGGCTTCTCCAACTTTAAAGTCGTGCCGCCGGACACCGGCATCGTCCATCAGGTGAATCTGGAATTCCTTGCCCGCACCGTGTTTGCGCAGGAAAATAACGGCGTGCTGCAGGCCTACCCTGACACGCTGGTGGGCACCGATTCCCACACCACTATGGTCAACGGCCTGGGTGTGCTGGGCTGGGGCGTGGGCGGCATTGAGGCGGAAGCCGCCATGCTGGGACAACCCGTATCCATGCTGATCCCGCAGGTGGTGGGTTTCAAACTGACGGGGGGAATGCCCGAAGGTTCAACCGCCACCGATCTGGTGCTGACCGTGGTGGAAATGCTGCGCGCCCACGGTGTGGTAGGTAAGTTCGTCGAATTCTTTGGCGAGGGTATGGCGCATCTGTCGCTGGCCGATCGCGCCACGCTGGCTAACATGGCGCCGGAATACGGCGCGACCTGCGGCATTTTCCCTATTGATGAAGAAACCCTGAACTACCTTCGCCTGTCCGGGCGCGACGAAAATCAGATCGCACTGGTGGAAGCCTATGCCCGCACACAGGGACTGTTCCACACAGCCGGCCAGGCCGATGCGGTTTACAGCAGCGTGGTAAAACTGGATATGAGCAGCATCGAACCCAGTATAGCCGGCCCCAAGCGACCGCAGGATCGGGTGCCATTGAAACAGTCAAAAACCCTGTTCAATGAGGCGCTGACCGCGCTCAAAGACGAACGCAAGATCAGCAGCAAACCCGCCAGCGCCGAGCTCAATGGCGAAACCGTCGAGCTGGATGATGGCGCCGTCGTGATTGCCTCGATTACCTCCTGCACCAATACCTCCAACCCTTCGGTGATGCTGGGTGCAGCACTGGTGGCGCAAAAAGCTGTGGCGCGGGGTTTACAGGTCAAACCCTGGGTTAAAACCTCACTGGCCCCCGGTTCACGCGTGGTCACCGAATATCTGCAAAAGGCCGGGCTTCTAGGTGATCTGGAAACACTGGGCTTCAACGTCGTGGGCTATGGCTGCGCGACCTGCATCGGCAACTCCGGCCCCCTGCTGGCGCCGGTTTCCAAAGCCATTGCCGAGGGTGATCTCTCCGCCTGCGCCGTGCTCTCAGGCAACCGCAACTTCGAAGGCCGAGTGCATGCCGAGGTACGCATGAACTATCTGGCCTCACCGCCGCTGGTGGTCGCCTATGCGCTGGCCGGCAGCATGAATATCGATCTCCACAACGAGCCACTGGGACAGGATAAAGACGGTAACGACGTATTCCTCAAGGACATCTGGCCTTCCCTGAAAGAAATGCACGATGTGGTGCTCAACAGCGTCAAACGTGAATCCTTCCTCGACGCCTATGGCGAGGTCTACAAAGGCGAGAATCGCTGGATCAACCTGGTTTCCCCCGAAGGCCAGCTGTTCGACTGGCAAAGTGACTCCACCTACATCAAGAACCCACCCTATTTTGAAGGCATGAGCCGTGAGGCCGGTGAGGTTTCGGACATTCAGGGCGCACGGGTGCTGGCGCTGCTGGGTGATTCAGTGACCACCGATCACATCTCCCCGGCCGGGGCGATCAAGGCGGACAGTCCGGCGGGCAAATACCTGCAGGAACGCGGCGTCAAACCTGAGGATTTCAATTCACTGGGATCACGACGTGGCAATCACGAAGTCATGATGCGCGGCACCTTCGCCAATATCCGCCTGCGTAACCTGCTCGCTCCCGGCACCGAAGGCGGCGTCACCCTGCACCTGCCTGACGCTGAGCCGATGAGCATTTATGACGCGGCGATGAAATACCGGGATGAAAGCACGCCATTGGTAGTCATCGCCGGCAAGGAATACGGCTCCGGTTCCTCCCGCGACTGGGCGGCCAAGGGCCCGCGTCTGCTCGGTATCCGCACCGTAATCGTCGAAAGCTATGAGCGCATCCACCGCTCCAACCTGGTTGGCATGGGCATTCTGCCGCTGCAGTTCATGGACGGTGAGAGCGCCGCCTCACTGGGGCTCACAGGGCGGGAAACCATCGATATCAACGGCCTCGGAGACGGCCCGGCGAAAGAAGTTACCGTGACCGCAACGGATGATGCCGGTGCGGTAAAAACTTTCAGGGCGCGGGTGCGTATCGATACGCCGCAGGAAGTGGAGTATTACCGCCATGGCGGTATCCTGCATTATGTGTTGCGCCAACTGGCGGGCTAAATACAATAATTTTAACCGCAGAGGACGCAGAGTTTCGCAGAGGAGAATAAAACCGGAATCAATTTCTCCGCGTCCTCTGCGGTTAATTTTCTTTAAAACTCAACCACTTTAATCATTAACTGGAAAAACATCAGGCTGGCAAACTTGGGACTCACACTCGGAATGTAGGTCGCATTGACGGCAACATACTCATTGCCCACTGAAATGAAGGGCAACGCGCCGAAAAACGGTTTCTTACCGTTGTAATCCTTGCGCGTCATTAAAAAGGCCACTACCCCGGCATCAAGGTGCCAGCTACTCTCGCCTGCGCCCAGCATGAAGCGATACTTGGTGCCTCCCCCCAGGTAGTTTGAAGTTTGATTGTTGCTGTCCTTGAAAGTGCTGCCGGTAACCAGGGGAATCCAGTTACCGCTCCGCTCAAAGTCATATTCAAAGCCGAAGCCCCAGTTTTTTTCATTAAAATTTCGGCTGCGGTCAAAATGGTAGGCTTTGCCGTTGATAATGCCGTGTAATTGACCGGCGAACAGCAGGCCAGGCAATATCAAGACAAGAAAAATAATTGTGATACGCATCTCGCACCCCTTGTGAACCAGTTCCTTTGTGAAATGCGTAGCGGCTTATTAATCAATAACTTGAACGTTTTCTTACATGTTTTGCACCTCAATCAAAAACAGGAACTTAGCGGCATAAGGTATCGATCTGACATAAATTTGACGAAAAGGGACTGGCAGCAATTAACCAGTTTGCGTTATTTTTCCACTCTGCTGTCCAGGAAAACACGAATATGTCGAATGTTTGGCAGAAACGGTCGTTTTTCATTCATATAAATGACGTAAACTCCCGTTCCTGTCTCTGGCGCTGTTTATTAAATGTGTTTTTTTACTGAAAATTAGCCGCATTTTTTCTGGAAAAATCAGGAATTACGTCTTACAGTTACATTAAATCCTAGTTATAGCTTATAAATACTTGTATTATTTAATATTCGCCCCGATTTATTCACCTTAGAATTAAGACAATTGCGCTACTGTTTGCCGTCAGGACAGGCGCAGGAGAATGTGAGAAGTGCCGGCTGCACCATCCCGATTATTATCAGATTTTGAAAGCCCTCTGATTCAGCGAGTGCTGGCGGCATTTCAGTCGCCACAAACAAGCCGGCGTATAGCACTGATCCTTAACCTTGCGCTGATTACGCTGATTGCCTGGCATGTGGCGAATTTAACCTGGCAGTTGATTCCCGCTGACACCGCTATATCGCAACCTGCACAGTCCAGCAGTAGTATGCCCGGTGGGGAAAAATTTGAAAAACCTTCGATGGCAAATGTGGTGCTGCTACATCTATTCGGTGAAAGCAAAACTGCATCCACCAGCAAACGAGCATCCGGCCCGATCAAGGCGCCGGACACTCATCTACAACTGGCCCTGCATGGGGTATTTGCTTCCGAAAATTCGGAACTGTCGTTAGCCATTATTTCCGAGAAAAAAGGCAAGGACAAAACCTACCGTCAGGGTGATAGCCTGCCCAATGGCGTATTGCTGCATGAAATCTATGCGGACAGGGTAATTCTTTCACGTAACGGCAAACTGGAAACCCTGCGCCTGATTCGCAAACAGGCCGACATCAAGGTCAGCAGCCGCCCTGCCCTGCCTGGCTCCGGTGAGCTGCATCAATCAGAACGCATCAATCAGTTCAAACAAAACTACAAACGAGATCCGCAATCACTCTGGAAACAGATTCGTATTTCACCGGTAATGAAAAATGGCCGCATTGAAGGTTACCGCTTTAGCCATAATGACCGGACGTTGATGAAGGATCTTGGTATACAGGCACAGGACATTATCACCGCTATCAATGGAACAGCGGTCACCGATACCGCCTCGCTAATGGAAATGATGGGTGGCATCAATAATATGAGTGAGCTCAACCTCACCCTGCGCCGTCATGGGCAAATTAAAGATATCACCGTCCGGTTCGACTAACCTGTACTGATTTGAAACACATTTAAACAAAGAGCAATTTTAGACAGATGAAGTATTGCCTGGAAAAATTATCAAGCCAAACAGGGTGGCTGTTATCGTTTGCAATTTTGTTGCTGACACTCGGCAACAGTGTGCATGCAGAAGACCGGCTGACACTGAACTTTTCCGACACTGACATCAATGCCGTCATCAACGCTGTCGCCAAACTGACGAACAAGAATTTTATTGTTGATCCCCGCGTCAAAGGCAAGGTCACAGTCATTACCCACCAGTCCCTGAGCAAGGATGAAGTGTATAAAGTTTTTCTTTCCGTGCTCAAGGTACATGGCTATGCCGCCATCCCCGGTGAGTCGGTAATCAAGATCGTACCCGAGGTCAACGCCAAGCAGGACAGTATCCCCACTGTCAGCAATGCCCGTTTTAGTGATGGTGACGGCATTGTCACCGAGGTCATCAAGATAAAGAATGTCGATGCCGCACAACTGGTGCCGATCCTGCGCCCGCTGGTGCCACAGCGTGGCCACCTGGCCGCATATCCGGCATCCAATGTTATTATTATCTCGGATAGCGCCGCCAATATTTCCCGCCTCTCCCGGATCATCCGACGCATCGATCTGGCCGTGAACGATGAAATCGAAGTCATCGCCCTGCAACACGCTACCGCCTCGGAAGTCGTGCGGGTGATCACTCAGCTTAATCGCGCCGATCCCAAGAAAAAATCCAAACAGACGATCGTGGCCGACGATCGCACCAACAGTATTCTGCTTGGCGGCGATCGCAGCGCACGACTTCGCCTGCGCGCCATCATTTCCCACATGGATACGCCTGTGGACATCGGCGGCGACTCCCACGTTATCTATCTGCGTTACGCCAAGGCCAAGGATCTGGTGCCGGTTCTGACCGGGGTCAGCAAATCCCTCGGCAGTCCACGCGCCAAAGGCAAACAGGCCGCCTCAGTGCAACGGCAGGGTAATGTCTCCATTCAGGCCGATGAAGGCAGTAATGCCCTGGTCATCAATGCCCCACCCAGCGTGTTTCGTTCGCTTCGAAATGTTATTCGCAAGCTGGACATTAAACGCGCCCAGATTATTGTCGAATCCATCATCGCTGAACTTTCCTACCAGAAAGCCTCTGAATTCGGCGTTCAATGGGCCGCCGATGGCAGTTCGGGCGGCACCCGTGCCGGGCCTGTCGGTCTGGTCAATTTCAGCGTCGGCACCAGTCTGCTATCGGCGGCTGGCGCCTCGCTGGACTCGCCTCCCAGCGCCGACGGCATGTCGCTCGGCGTAGGCAGCTACAAAAACGGCAGCCTGAACGTTGGCATGCTGATCCGCGCGCTGGCCGGAGACGCCACAACCAATATTCTCTCCACACCGACCCTGGTGACCATGGACAACGAGGAAGCGGAAATCGTGGTCGGGCAAAATATTCCCTTCCTGACCGGCTCCTATGTCGCCACTGGCACGGGCGGCACCACCACTCCCGGCAATCCCTTCCAGACGATTCAGCGCCAGGATGTGGGTCTGACATTGAAAATCAAACCACAGATTAATGAGGGCAATACGATCAAACTGGATATCGTTCAGGAAACCTCCAGTCTCGCCGCCAGTGTCCAGGGCAGCGCCGATCTGATCACCAACAAGCGCTCGATCAAAACCAGCATCATGGTCGAGGATGACCAGATGGTCGTGCTGGGCGGCCTGATTGAAGATACCCTGCGCGATACGGAGCAGAAAGTGCCCGGTCTGGGCGACATTCCGATATTGGGCTGGTTGTTCAAGTACAAGAAACAGGACAAGATAAAAACCAATCTGATGGTCTTTCTGCGCCCGACCATCCTGAAAACCGGCGAAACGCTCGATTACTACACCAATGAAAAATACAACTACTTTCGCAGCCGGCAAGTCCGGCTGAGCCGCAAGGGCCTGAGCCTGTTGAGCGACAAGGAAATTCCCCTGATGCCGGAAAAAGGCAATATCAAGCCCTTGCCACCACACTATACGCCGGCTGACAGCGTGATTGATCTAAACGTATCCCCACCGCCCGGAGTACAATAAACCGTGGCGAACGAACCCATCCAGACAACGGTGAAATCGGCCAATGCTGTTCCCTTCTCCTTCGCCAAGCGGCACGGTATTCTGGTAACCAATGTCACTGAGGACGGCTTTGAGGCCGTGCATCGCAGCAACATTGATCACCATGTGCTGATTGAGCTACAACGTTATTACACGCGCCCCATGAATCTGCGGCAGGTTGATGAAAGCGAATTCGACGCCTGCCTGCAGCAATCCTATGAAGATCAGAGCAACCAGACCATGGAGTCTGTGGAAGGTCTGGGCGACGAACTGGATCTGGACAGCATCGCCCAGGCGCTGGCCGAGCCGGAAGATCTGATCGAAAATGAGGACGAAGCGCCGATCATTCGCCTGATCAACGCCTTGCTGACCCAGGCCATCAAGGAAAACGCATCCGATATCCATGTCGAACCCTTTGAGACACGGCTGGTAGTACGCTTCCGTGTGGATGGCGTCCTGCGTGAAGTGCTGCAACCCAAGCGCGTCCTGGCGCCGCTGCTGGTTTCGCGGATCAAGGTCATGGCGAAACTGGACATTGCCGAAAAGCGCCTGCCACAGGATGGACGCATTTCCCTGCGCATCGCCGGCCGCGCCGTCGATGTACGCGTCTCGACCCTGCCGTCCGGTCAGGGTGAGCGCGTGGTGATGCGTATTCTGGACAAACAGGCCGAACGTCTCGATCTGGAGCACCTGGGACTGGATGAAATTTCTCACCAGTTGCTGGAAGATATTATCCATCGCCCGCACGGCATTTTTCTGGTCACCGGCCCGACCGGTTCCGGTAAAACCACCACGCTTTACGCTGTTCTCAACCGGCTCAACACCAGGAGCCGTAATATCATGACGGTTGAAGAACCTATCGAATACTACCTCGACGGCATTGGCCAGACCCAGGTCAACCAAAAGGTGAACCTGACCTTCGCCCGCGGTCTGCGCGCCATTCTTCGTCAGGATCCGGATGTGGTTATGGTGGGTGAAATCCGCGATCTGGAAACCGTGGAAATTGCAGTGCAGGCCAGTCTCACCGGCCACATGGTGTTTTCCACCCTGCATACCAATACCGCTATCGGCTCCATCACCCGCCTGCGCGATATGGGCGTGGAGCCTTTTCTGCTCTCCTCCAGTCTCGAAGGTATTCTTGCCCAGCGACTGGTGCGCACCCTCTGCGAACACTGTAAGGTCGCCTATACCGCCAGCGAGACGGAATGTGAATCCCTGGGCTTCAACCCGGACATCCCTCCTGAACTCTACCGCGCCCGCGGCTGTGAACACTGCAACCAGCTAGGCTACCGCGGCCGCACCGGTATTTATGAACTGATCGTAGTCGACAATACCCTGCGCAGCATGATTCATGACGGCGCCGGCGAACAGGAAATGGAAGCACATGTACGTCAGAGTCGTCCCGGTATTTTCACCGACGGCCTGCGCCGCATTCTGCTGGGTGAAACCAGTATGGAAGAAGTCCTGCGCGTCACCCAGGAAAAGTAGCTGGAGCGTATATCTAATGGGTGCGTTTGAATACACAGCCTTGAATGCCAAAGGGGCTGAGAAAAAAGGTATCATGGAAGGCGACAGTTCGCGCCAGATCCGCCAGCAACTGCGCGAACAGAACCTCATTCCCCTGAAAGTGGAAGAAGCCGCAAAGCGGGATCGGCGGCAGAAAGGAAAAAACACGGTCGGCGGCGGCGTCAGTGTCATGGCGCTGGCGCTGATGACCCGACAGCTTGCAACCCTGTCACGCACCGGCACGCCACTGGCGGATGCCCTCGCAACTGTAGGCCGTCAGACCGATAAACCACGCATGAAAAGCCTGCTCATGGCGATTCGCGCACAGGTGCTGGAAGGCCATACCCTGGCCGACGCCTTTGCCAATTTCCCCAATATCTTCGACAGCCTTTATATTGCTACCGTACGTGCCGGGGAGCACTCCGGACATCTGGATCTGGTGCTGGAACGTCTGGCCGAATACACTGAAAACCGTCAGCAGATGCGCCAGAAGGTACAGATGGCGCTGCTCTATCCCATCATCCTGAGCGTGATGGCCATCGGCGTGGTCAGCGCCCTGCTCGCCTTTGTTGTACCCGAAGTGGTACAGGTATTTGAAAATACCGGCCAAACCCTGCCCTGGTTGACCCGCGCCCTGATCGCCAGCAGCGATTTTCTGCGCGCCAACTTCCTGTACATGATTATTTTAATCGGCCTGGTCATCGCCCTGTTTACCTGGTTGATGAAAAAAGAGCACTTTCGCCTGCGCATGCATAAGCTGGTGCTGCGCATCCCTGTCGTCGGCGCCCTGGTGCGGGGCATGAATACCGCACGCCTGGCACGTACGCTCAGCATTCTAAGCGCCAGTAACGTGCCCCTGCTCGATGCGCTGCACATTTCCGCCCAGGTGCTCACCAATATTCCCATGCGCCGGTCAGTGGAACAGGCTACGGTACGGGTACGGGAGGGCACCAGTCTGGCCCAGGCGCTGGAACAGAGCGGTTACTTCCCACCCCTGCTGATCCAGCTGATCAGTGGCGGTGAAGCCAGCGGGGAACTGGAGCAGATGCTGGAACATGCCGCCATTAGCCAGGAACGGGAACTACAATCGATTATTGCGACACTCTTCGGCCTGCTGGAACCTTTAATCATTGTCGCCATGGGCGGTATCGTGCTAATCATTGTGCTGGCCATACTCTTGCCCATTTTTGAAATGAACCAGTTGGTTCAATAAAATTTAGAATTTATATATTTTCACAGGAGAAAACAGGTGAATTCATTTAACCAACACGCAATACGCCAGTCAGGTTTCACCCTGATTGAAATCATGGTGGTAATCGTCATCCTCGGCATTCTTGCCGCCGTGGTGGTGCCGAATATCATGAGCCGCCCGGATGAAGCGCGTATCGCCAAAGCCAAGCAGGACATTCGCGCGCTCAGCACCGCTCTGGATCTCTACAAGCTGGACAACTATGCCTATCCGACAACCGATCAGGGCATCGAAGCACTGGCGAGTAAACCCACCTCAGCACCAGAACCCAAGCACTATCGTGAAGAAGGCTACCTGAAAAAAGTACCCCTGGATCCCTGGCAGAACCCCTACCAGTATCTCAATCCCGGCGAACATGGCCTTATTGATATTTATTCGCTGGGTCCGGATCAAACCCCCAGTGAGGATGACATCGGCAGCTGGAATCTGGAATAAGCAGGCGCGTGACATACAGCTGGAAAAAGCCAGTGGCTTCGCGTCTGCAAAAAGGCTTTACCCTGATCGAAATCCTGGTGGTGATGATCCTGCTGGGCATCATCATGACTATCGCCATGCTCTCGATTGGCAATTCCCAGTCGGAGCAGCTTGAAGAAGACATGCGCCGTCTGCTGCAAATCATGCGCCTGGCGCATGAAGAAGCGATTATCAACCAGCAGACACTGGCAATAAAATTTTCGCCACATGGCTATGCCCTGCAACGTTACGACGGCAAGGGCAAGATCTGGATACCTGTTACCGAACCGGCTTTTTTTCAGGCTAAAGAGCTGGATGAAAGCTATGAAATAAAACTGTTACAGGAAGGCCTCAAGGTATCCCTGGAAAAAGAAAATGCTGGCAAGGTAATGATGTATTCAAGCGGCGAAATAACACCGTTTGAACTGAATATCGGCCTGCCCGACAGCGACATAAATTACCGCCTGACAGGTGATCTGATGGGCAATCTCGAGATAGAAGGTTTACAGTCCTATGGCAGCAGTACCGAGGAAGAGGATGCGCGGTGAATAATTCACGCAGGCCATATACAGCAGGTTTTACCCTGCTCGAAGTGCTGGTCGCACTGGCTATCCTCGCTATTACCCTCGGCGCTTTAATCAAGGCCAGCGGCAGCTATGCCAGCAACGCCAGCTATCTCAAGGAAAAAACCCTGGCCCAGTGGATAGCACAGAACAAGGCAACCGAATATCAGCTGGAGAACAAATTCCCGCCCATCGGTAGCCGTGAAGGCGAGCTCAACTATGCCCTGCAGGAATGGCGCTGGCGGGTCAAGGTATCAAAAACCGATGATCGTCGCCTGCGCCGACTGGATATCGATGTCATTCTCGCAGGAGGGGAATTCAAGCAATCCCGCGCCTCGCTGGTCGCCTTCGTCGGAGAACCTCTGTGAACAGGCAGGTCCATAGCCGCGATAAAGGCTTCACGCTACTTGAATTGCTGGTGGCCATGTCGATCTTTGCCCTGCTATCGATCATGGCCTATGCCGGACTGGATACGGTTCTCGACACCCGCCGTATCCTGGAAGAGAATATGGATCGCCTCAGTGAAGTGCAGAAAAGCGTGTTATTTATCAGCCGTGACATACGCCAGATTGTGGATCGGGGCATCCGTGATGAATACGGCGATTATCAACCGGCGCTGTCGGCATCAAGCCTGAACGTCGGTCTGGACACACCGATTATCGAATTCACGCATAGCGGCTATAGCAACCCGCTTGGCGCTAAACGCAGTCACCTGCAGCGCATCGCCTATCATCTCAAGGACAATGTGCTTTACCGTGACAGCTGGCAGGTGCTGGATCGGGCGCAGGACAGTCGCCCCTACAAGGCGCGCCTGTGTAGCAATGTCGAATCCGTCGGCTTCCGCTATCTCGACGAAAAGGGTGAATGGCACACACAATGGCCACCGGTCAATAACGCGACAGGCGCACAGGCTACGGGACAACCGAATGGCACAGCTACAGCAGGGGCCACCCGTTTACCCCGAGCGGTGGAATTCCGTCTCAAACTGAGTGACTGGGGCACCATCACCCGTTTACTGCAACTGCCGGAGAGCGTGACATGATCAAAACACAGTCCGCCCCCAAAAATAAACCAGCCTGCGGGCATTTCACCCGCAGGGTAGAAGCCGCACCTGCAATAAAACTTCACCGCAGGCAGCGAGGAATTAAAGCCTCAGAGATTAAATCGAATCAGGGTGTCGCCCTGATCACGGTATTGCTGGTCGTAACCATGGCGACAACCGCCGCTGTCGCCATGTCCAGCCGGCAGCATATCGATATCCGGCGCACGGAAAACACGCTTTTCATTGGTCAGGCGGCAGAATACCTGTCCGGAATCGAACTCTGGTCACAGCGAATTCTGGTCAAAGATCGCAAGGACAATAAAACCGATGACAACAGTGAAGCCTGGGCCACTCGCCTGCCACCGCTGCCGGTCGAAGGGGGGTATGTCACAGGCTATCTCGAAGACCTGCAGGGACGTATCAATATCAACAACCTGCAGCAGAGTGATGCCGCCGGCAAGCAGACACAGGCGCGTCTGAAGCGTCTGCTGGCGCAACTGGAAATAAACCAGGGGTTGATTAACCTGCTGCTCGACTGGAACGATGCCGATCAGGAAGCCCGCTTTCCAGAGGGCGCCGAAGACGGGTATTATCTTGGTTTACAACCGCCATACCGAGCAGCAAACCGTGCACTACAAAGCAGCAGCGAACTGATGCTGCTCAAGGATATGACTCAGGAACAGTTCGATAAATTGAATCCTTTTATTAGCACTCTGCCGCAAACTACGGCCATCAATATCAATACTGCCAGCGTAGAGGTTCTGATGACGCTGGCCGATAATCTATCCGCAACAGACATACAGGCACTGGTGAAAAAGCGCGAAGACAAGGCCTACGAAAAAGTCGAGGATTTTCTTGCCGAAAAAGTTTTTGCCGGAAAAAATATCTCGGCTGAGGGTCTTAGCGTTAGCAGCAATTATTTCCTGCTGCATGCCGAGGCCGGCATCGGCACACTGACACGATATCGCACCTGTCTGTTTGAACGCAGTGACAAGGGGCCGATAAAAACACTCCTGCGTTCGGAGGGTGTAATTTAATGGCGGCTCAGGTGCACCTACGATTACTGTCTCTGCCCGGCCAGGACGGTCTCCAGGCCTGCTGGCTTCGCATCAACGACGGTCGTATCGTATCCGACCTGAAACTGGGTAGTCTGGCTAATGCGGCCGATGATCTGGCGGGTAACGCCGCTGTTGTCTATGTCCCCGGCCAGGATGTCCTGCTGACTCAGATCAAGCTGCCCGACAACCGTCGCAAGCAGCTGATCAACGCCCTGCCCTACGCCATGGAAGACGAACTGATCGACGAGGTTGACAGCCTCCACTGTGTGCTGGGTTCCAAAGTGGAGCCCGGACTTTACAATGTCGCTGTGATCGCCCATGAAAAAATGCGCTTCTGGCTGGACACACTCGAAAGCGCGGGTATCCGCGTACTGCGGCTGCTGCCTGACACCCTGCTGCCGCCTTATGAAAAAGACAGCTGGGGTGTATTTTCTGAACACAACCTGGACCAGATGCTGGTGCGCACTAATCTGGAACAGGGCTTTGTCTGTAGCCGAGAGAACCTGATCACGTTTATTCAAAAAGCCGCCGCCCAGGAAGGCAGCACACCGACGAAAATCAAGCTGTTTCACTGTGAAAGCATTGACGAATCTGAACTGGAGGTAGCCGTCTCCGGCCTCAGCGAACTGGAGTGGATTGACCAGCCCCAGATTGAAGACGCCCTTTCCCTGCTCACACTGAAAAACGAAGCAACGGATCTTAATCTACTACAGGGCCGTTATGCTCCCCGCAGCCGCATGGGACAACACCTGCGACCCTGGTATTCCAGCGCCGCGCTGCTTGTGCTGTTGCTGCTGACCGGCCTGGTTGCGAACATCATCCAGTACTATTCACTGCAGGCAAAAAACAGCGAACTGGAACAGGAAATTATCACGACCTTCCGCCAGACCTTTCCTGAAATTAAACGCATAGTCAATCCACAGGCACAGATGCGCCATCATTTATCCCGCCTGCGCGGGAGCAGCAAACAGGGCCCCTCTTTTGCTAAAATGCTTGCCACCATCGCGCCATTGGCAAAAGGCATAAAGGGTCTGAAGATCCAGAATCTACGCTATCAAAAGGGACAAATGGAGCTGCTGATAGAACTGCCAGACTTACAGACGCTGGAACGTTTCAAACAAGCCCTGTCCAGCCGCAGCCCCTGGAATGTGGAACTCAAGTCAGCCAATTCCACTGACAACAAGGTTCAGGGACGGATGCTTATTTATGAAAAATGATGCACCTGAAAAAATTAAGAGCCGAAAAATAAGATGAAGGAACGCTGGCAACAACTTGCCCTGCGGGAGAAACAGTTACTCATTCTTATGAGTGTTGTGGTTTTGATCACGCTGTTTTATTTTGCCCTCTGGAAACCACTGAAAACCGGGATTGAAGACGGTGAACTGCGCATCAAGGCACAGACCCGTGCGCTGATGGAAATCCGCAAACAGGCCGCCGAAGTGCGCCAGCTCCGCGCCAGTGGCGCAGCCAGCCGCACAACAGTGAAAGACAGCAGCTCGCTGCTGGGACTGATCGAGCGCAGCGCCAAACAGAAAAAAATCAAGGGCAGCCTGCAAAAAGTCCAGCCTGAGGGACAAAGAGAAGTGCGGGTGTGGATGGAAAGCGTATCCTTCGATCAACTGATCAGCTGGCTGGATCTGCTCACTAACCGCTACGGCATCCAGATCAGCGAGATCTCACTGGAAAACAGCAATACGCCTGGCATCGTCAACGGCCGCATTCTGCTGCAAGCCCCATGAGACTAAAGAGATTGTATGATTTTTATTAGCAATAACTTTTTTCTTTGCGTTCTCTGCGTTTAATACGAACCTTTATGGATAGCCGCTAACTATGCTCCCATCGCTTGTGCTAAAGGCGCCGTCCAGAACAGGCCTCCTGCTGGTGCTGTATGGCTTTCTGAGCTACGTCCTGTTTCTGTTGGCGACTATACCTGCGCAACAGATCTGGCAGTTTATCCCTCAGCAAAACAGGACTCAGCTGCAAATCAGCCACCTGCAGGGAAGCCTGTGGTCAGGAAAGGTAGACCGTCTGCAGCTCGGTCATCTGTCATTAGGACAACTTGACTGGAATCTGAACCCGCTGCCTTTATTTCTCGGACAAATTGCTCTGGAGACAAAAATTCGTGGCCCACTGGGTGAATTACAGTCCCATATCACACTCAGTACCGATGGCAGTCTGCAGGCGACCACCCTTAGCGGCCGCATACCGGCCGAATCACTAAACCCCTACACCCTGCCGGCAACCCTGCAGGGTGAAATCACTCTCAAGATTCAAAAATTTTTATTTCAGGCCAGTCAAAAATTACAGATGGAAGGTGAAATGCACTGGCGCAACGCCAGTATCAACATGCTGCAATCGGTAGAATTGGGAGATGTTCGCCTGCTCACCAAAGCCGAGGGCAATGGCAGCATCGTACATATCAATAACGAGAAAAGCGCACTCGGAATTGAGGGCACAATTAAACTTGGCGCCAACGGTCGCTACAGCGTTAATCTGGCGCTGATGAACCGGGACTCAGGCCGTAAGGATATTCGTTCCCTGCTCCAGATGCTGGGACGAGCTGATGCCGCCGGCAAGGTCCATATCAAACGCCAGGGGCAGCTCCAGCTCGGCCTCTAGTGATTAAACGCAGAGAACGCGGAGGCGCAAAGACGCGGAGTTTAATCTCTAAGGGCTGAGGGATCCCCACGAATTTATATCTAAAATCAAATCCTTCGTCATTCCGGCATGGTTTTAGCCGGAATGACGGTGAGTGTTAAATTTTTGCGTTAACATATTGATTTTGACCAACATTTTGTGGGGATAACCCAGCTCTAAGGGTTTGATTCCCCGCAGCTTGCTATGAAGTTCTGTTGTAGGTGCGGCTTCAGCCGCACATGCTCGCCTCACCTGTGCACCCTTCGGGTGAAATGCCCGTTACACAGGGTATATTTCACCCGAAGGGTAGACGGCAAACCTACATGACTATCCTGTTCGCTTGCGGTGGGGAGACTTATTCTTATCGTTGCAAAAACGCAGGCTGAGCATAGTTTACTTAAAAATCTCTGCGTCTTTGCGCCTCCGCGTCCTCTGCGTTATTTACAATACATTCAGTTACTGGCGGATGATCGCTCGGCCTGCTTGCGCCGGCTTTCAACTTCTTCTGCTTTTTTGAGCTTGCCCTGCTCCCGGTAGGCTCTGGCCTGCAGCTCATAGGCATCATTCACTACCGGTGTGCCATTGTAGAACTCAACTATGTATTCGGTACGTCGAATCACTTCCTCGTAGCGTCCTTTCACCAGATCATAGCGGGCAACAAACAACTCATAAGCGGCAAGATTGGTGCGAACATTCTTCATGAAATTCAGCGCCTGTGCAGAGTATTCGCTTTTGGGATAACGCGTGATCAGATCGGCAAAATAAGCGTAAGCCAGGCGCAAGCTCTCCGGATAAGACACATTCGCAGAGATATTACTGACAGCCCGAGTAAACTCCAGTTTACCCTGCGCCTTGGTAACCAGCGCACGCAGGTAGAGTACGTAATCAAGATGAGGGTAAGCAGGATAATTGCGGATAAAGGACTCTATCTGCCTGAGGCTGGAATCAAATTGCTGATCCTTGTAATAGGCATAGGCCAGCGCCAGTTCCGCCTGCATCTGTTCCTTGTCTGTTGATGCCATGTCTCTCAGTTCCTTGAACTGCTCGATATCAACCGCCGCAACCTCCGCTCCGGCATTTTTCATGAGTTCTTTATATTTTATCTTGAACAAACTGCTGTCGGCAGGGATGGTTGTGCAGGCGGACAGGCTCAGTGCGAGAAGCAAAAACAGGATAAACTTATTCATAGGTCTCCATAATATATTGAAATAATGACCATTTTTTTACTAGCCGTATTTCTGCAGGCAGTATTCTCAGGATCAATATAATACGTTATCCATGCAGCGGTTGCTAAGCAAAAGCCACACCGTTACAGGTTAATTCTGGCAGCATTTTGACAAAAATGCATGCATGCTCACAGTTTTTATGGCATGCATCAAATTTTCTAAAGTTGCCACTTTACGCGCCGATAGCGATAGAAGACAAAGATACCCGCCTTAATAATTCCGGCTACAAACAGGAGACAAACATGGAAAATACCTCATATGGTCGCCCGATTGGTTCACATCTCGGCAAACCTATTTATGAATCTATTGAAAGCGACGGGCACCGTTATGTATATGATCGGCTTGCAGAGTGTGATGCTGAAGGCTGTCCCCTGAACCAGCTGCATAAAAACGAGCTGCTAATTAACCCCGGCATCATTTATCGGCAGGAGTGAGTGAACACCGCTTCTGCATCCGATTTAGTCAAAACTTAAATCTGGATTTCAAACAAAAAAGCGCATTTGTCATCCGGATGCCGCCGGATTAAAGGGAGTCTTTGCATTAAATTTGACATTGGACATCAGGAAAACCGGCCACCCCAGCAGCTTCCCGGTATCATTCCTTAGGGTAATTCCTTAGGGTAATCCCTTAGATACACACCACTCCCAATCCTGCATCATAGACACAAACTAAATAATGACAAAGATATGGTTTATTTTCACAGGAGACATAAATGTGATGCGCGGCTTTAAACAAGCCCTGATCACCATATCTATGGAATCTCTGATTAATTACAACATTGTCATTCCGGCGAATGCCGGAATCCAGTAAGTCACTGATACGTAACACATGGATTCCGAATCTCCGCTTCGCTGCGTCCGGAATGACGAATTAATCAGAGATTCCCTATAAATTAAAAAACTCTATAATTAATTCAGCCTATTTTATTTTAGAGGAGAGAAGATATGGAACGACGCTGGAATGAACGCAAACCCGTTCAGCTCAATGCCCTGATAAATTCAACCGAAACCCTGATCAGCGGCAAAACTGATAACATTGGTATGGGCGGGATGTATCTCAAAATTGCACCGGGAATCAATATCAGAGCTCAGCGTACTATCAGTGTTTCCCTGAGTGATGGCGATGACACCGTCACCTTTCCATCAAAGGTTATCCGTATCGATGAAGATGGGCTGGCGCTTAAATTTTCCAACTACTCACCGGAAATGCTAAGCATGTTACGCAAAATACTGGTAGACGGGGCTGACAACGCTGGCCTACATTGAGTACCGAAAATACAGCGAAATACCAAGATTGCGGGTTTCACTTTGTGGTTCAACCACCCCTGAGCCTGTGCCCACGCCATTCACTGTTAATTCGGCGACATTGCTGCGATTCAGATCCCATCTGTAGTAATAGGGTTCGATTGTTATCGTGGCATCGTTGATAGTGGATACCTGGAAAGTCCAGGGAAGAGCTAAACGTAAACCCCAGTCCTCGCCCAGATTCAGGCTGGCGTTGTCATAACCCCCATAGCCCAGAAAATCTACGTCCATTTGCGCCTGCAACATGCGTGTCACACGAATATCCAGATTGATGCGGGAATCCTCGTTAACAAACAGCGGCGCATTGAACCCCAGCAGAGCGTAGGTCCAGGAGTAAAATTCCAGCAGCCCCGCTACCCGCAAACCACTGTTCGTCATTGTTGGATGAATATTACGTCGCCAGAAATAATACCCCAGACCAGCGTATACCCTCGCCGCAGAAAACCGGTAACCGGCTATTGCTGTGGTATCAAATATGTCTGCATCCGAACGGCTGGTGATGTACAGACCAGACAGGGCAGGATCATCCGACTGGGTCTGCCCCTGATATTCCACGTCACCAAAATAATAATTCAGCTCCAGTGATGCATACCAGTTACCCGGCCAGTAGAGTGTGCCGCCCAGTAACAAACCCGGCAGCCAGCCGTTTTCTTCATCCAGCCAGGCGCCATTTGTATCGAATTCGGTATAGTCAAAGTTGAGCATCGAAGCACCGGCGAAAAGCTCAAACTTCGATGCTTTCAGGAAATTTGTGGCAACTATCTCAGGCGAAGCAGGTATGACCTTGTCGGTTGTCACGGCTGGCGCAGTTTCAATCATGCTAACTGTGGCGGGGACAACGACGGAAGCCGCTGTTTCGTCTGCAACAGCGGCAGGAGGAACAACTACCTCAGCGGCGCTAACCGATGGCTCCTCCGTCACTACTGTAGTTTCTGGAACCGTTTCAGTAACCTTCGTCTCAGCAACAGGATCATTCGATTCTGCTAAGGTTTCGGGAGCGGTTTCGGGAGCAGGAACTATTTCAGGCTCAGCAGCTGTTTCAGCTACGCTCGCCGTTTGTGAGACATTTCTACTGACGTCAGACGCAGCTGTATCATGCTCAGAGGCAAGAAGCGCAGAAATCGGCTGCACCCATAAAAGAAACGATAAAACCAGCTTGCTCAACTTAACTAATACTCCGCATCCGGATGCGAAAACTGCCCGTGCTTATTCTGTTTTTCAGGAAAACAAACAAATGCTAGAACACTGCTCCAAATGATGAGACACTGGAAAATAGCAGTAAAATCACTGAATTAGCTGATTTTTGTTGATTGATATATGACGGACTGAAAGTGAATAGTGTATGATGGTGATTTTTCACGCATCTTCTCCAAAATTATTATTTATTTTTCCGGATTGAGATTTATGGAACTAAACAGTCTGAGCGCAGTATCCCCTATTGATGGTCG
>JASBTR010000130.1 GCA_030148325.1 Gammaproteobacteria bacterium | reverse complement strand
CTATCTTTTTAGGTTTACGTGTTGCTAATGATGAACGATTTTTAATGGATGAGAAGGATATCATACAAGCAGGCAAAGATTTATGGAAAATGGCAGGGGCACACGCTAATGGTTGGTAAAAACTTGGGGATCCCTCAGCCTCTGTGTCCTCCATGTCCTCTGCGGTTAATTTCCGTTTCACACGGCCTGGCAGGGAAGACGCATTTTTGTGACTGTAGAGAACTAAAGCAGGGATTAATTTTCCTCATCGAAACGGTTGTTGACCAGTTGTTCAATCGCTTCGATCGCTTCCTGTTCATCTCTACCATCAGCGCATAGCAGCAGGGACGTTCCCTTGCCGGCTGCCAGCATCATCACGCCCATAATGCTTTTACCGTTTACTTTTTTATCGCCGTGATGAAGAAAGATTTCGGCGCTGAATTCAGAGGCCAGGGTTACCAGTTTGGCGGCGGCGCGTGCATGCAGACCGAGTTTGTTGCAGATCTGGATCTCTTTTTTTAGCACCTGTGATAAGCCTTTATTCAGTCACCCCTGGCGGTTAGCGCAAGGATGCCCTCCTGACCACCGCTGACAGCCTTTTCGGCCAGGTCATTTAATTCGAGATCAGGGTAATTCATTACTCGCACCAGCATCGGCAGGTTGATGCCGGAAACAAGTATGCGCTCGGGATTCAGTAATTCAGAGGCAATATTACTGGGCGTGGCGCCATACATGTCGGTCAGAATTAAAACGCCCTGACCGGTATTCAGTTTTTGCAAATTGATACGCACCTGTTCCAGCATTTCATCAGTATCGCAGTCCATGGAAGCCACCAGCACCCGGGTTGGCAGGCTGGCATTGCCAATCACGGCAACGGCGGTATCATACAGCGTCTGGCCGATGCTGTTGTGAGTCAGGATTAACAGACCAACACTCATTTCTGTTTGCTCATGGTAGCTCCCGGTGTCGATGTAAAATGCCGGGGCGTTGTTGTGTAAACCAGGCGGCCAGTTTTTCAACCATATAAACTGATCGATGCTGGCCACCGGTACAGCCGACGGCGATGGTCATATAACTTCGGTTGTCAGCTTCAAAACGGGGTATCCAGCTTTCGAGAAAGTTACGTATATCTTCAAACATTTTTACGGCATCGTCGTGCTGCTCCAGAAATTTAGCAACAGCCGAGTCACAGCCGGTTAGCCTGCGCAGGCGGGGTTCCCAGTGTGGATTTGGAATACAGCGTACGTCAAAGACAAAGTCGGCATCAACCGGTATGCCCTGCTTGAATCCAAAGGACTCGAACAGCAGAGAGAGTTGAGTGCGATCACCGCTGTTGACCCGTGATTGAATCAGTTCACGCAACTGGTGAATATTGGTACGGCTGGTGTCCAGGTGCAGGTCAGCTTCGGAAGCAATGGGTTCGAGCAGGTTGCGCTCCTGAATAATGGCTTCACTAAGTGGCACTTCATCACTGCTGAGTGGATGGCGGCGGCGAGTTTCACTGAAACGTTTTATCAGCGTTGGGTTGTCAGCTTCAAGAAAGAAAATCTCAATATGCAGTTGGCGGGATTTCAGATCTTTGAGAATATTGGAAAAATCCGCCAGATCGGCAGGGGTGTTGCGGGCATCGATGCCAACGGCGACATGTTCGTGTTCCATATTAGTGGAAGACAGCAACTGATCGGCCAGCGCCGACAACATGGCTGCTGGCAGGTTGTCGATACAATAGTATTGCAGATCTTCCAGCACGTTGAGGGCGATGGACTTGCCCGAGCCGGACAGGCCGCTGATGATAATCATTTTCATGATGAATTTTTGTCGATCAGTTGTTGCTGACGTTTAATAAAGTCCTGAGCCGAATTGTAACCGCGCAGGTGCAGGGCGTGGTTGCGTACGGCGGTTTCAATGATAATGGCTAGATCCCGTCCCGGCCCCAGAGGCAGAGTAACTTCGGGAATGTCCATATCCAGTACCCTGGCATGTCGTTGGGCGCAGTCCAGTCGTTCCAGCGGTGATTCCTCTGCACCAAGATACTCCAGACGGATAATCAGACTCAGGCGCTTGTCATTGAGTAATGCATTATCACCGAACATGGCGCGCACGTTAAGTACTCCCAGCCCACGAACCTCGATAAAATCTGCGAGCAGGTCCGGACAGCGGCCATGCACGGTGTCCGGGGTGGCCTGGAAAAATTCAGGCGCATCGTCAGCAATAAGACGGTGGCCGCGGGTTAATAATTCTAGTGCCAGCTCACTTTTTCCCACGCCACTGGGGCCGGTAAGGAGCACGCCCAGTCCCAGTACTTCCATGAATACGCCATGGATGATCTGTTTTCTGGAGAGAATACTGTTGAGATGAAAATCCAGTACTTCGATAACCCGCCGGGCAGTGAGGGGGGAACCGAGCAGGGGAGTCGCCGTGTCACTGGCCCATTGGCGCAGCGCATCCCGTGGCAGGGTGGAACAGGCGAAAATAATCATGGCCGGACGGGCGTCGAACAACTGGCGCAGAGTGTCCTCGCAAATATCAGCTTCCAGCCCGGATAAATACCGGGTTTCGGTTTCGCCCAGCACCTGGATGCGGTTAGGGCGGATCAGATTCAGGTAGCCGACCAGGTTGGGTTGGGGCCCGGACTGAGGTTGTTGTTGCTGATCAAGAATCAGGCGCTCGGTCTGATGTGTCTTTGACAGCCAGTGTAGCTCCAGTGGCTTCTGATGGCTGTCAAAGACGTCCTGTACCGTGAGTGTCGTGGTCATGATCAGGTGTGTGTTTGCTGTCGTTCCCTGATAAGCGAATAGATTTCATGCGTACTACTGGCCTGGCGCAGGCTGTCTCTGAAGCTTTGCTCATTGAACAGGCTGGCCAGTTCCGAAAGAATCTGCAGGTGTTCATCCGTGGATTCTTCTGGCACCAGCATGGCGAACAGCAGGTCAACCGGTGCTTTGTCAATGGCATCAAAGTCGATACCCTCAGTTAGCCGGATAAATGCGCCGCTGGCCTGACGGGTGTTTTTCACCCGACCGTGGGGAATGGCAACACCATAACCGATGCCGGTACTGCCCAGGCGTTCCCTTGACAGCAGACTGTCAAAGATATCACTGGCAGTGGCATATTGTTGATCCTGTGCCAGCAGTTGGCTGAGTGCTTCGAGTGCTCGTTTTTTGCTGTGAGCACCTACATCGCAGGCAATACGATTTTCGCTTAACAGGTCACTGAGTTGCATGCCTGGTTCTCTTGAGTTTCATTTTTGTGTTTTTTATACAGGCGCCCCGGTTATTCGATATGAATACCGGGGCTTTATGCTCTTAGTTTTCTTCTTCCAGGGTGGGCTGCCGTTTCGGGCTGCCACTGCCGCGGTGATGATTGGTGATTTTTTCCTTGTGCTTCTTAATTTGCCGATCCAGTTTGTCAGTCATAGAGTCGATTGCGGCATACAGGTCCTCATGTTCGGCATCGGCAAAAAGATTGCCGCCACTGACATGGATGGTTGCTTCCGCCTTTTGTCGGAGTTTTTCGACACTTAATATAACGTGGACGTTGGTCACATGATCAAAATGTCGCTCAACCCTTTCGAGTTTGCTGACAACGTAGTTATGGAGTGAATCAGTAACTTCAAGATGATGTCCTGTTATATTCAATTGCATAGTGTTCCTCCTAACATTTATGCGAGGCGTTTACGTTCATTTGAGGGTGGAATGGCCAGCGCCTCCCGGTACTTTGCAATGGTACGGCGTGCGACCATGATACCCTGATCAGAAAGTATGCTGGCGATTTTACTGTCGCTTAATGGCTTGTTGGGCAGTTCGGCGGCAACCAGTTTTTTGATCAGGGCGCGGATTGCCGTGGCGGAACATTCGCCGCCACTGGCGGTGGAAACGTGACTGGAAAAAAAGTATTTTAGTTCGAAAATACCGCGTGGGGTGTGCATGTATTTGCGGGTGGTGACGCGGGAAATGGTGGACTCATGCATGTCAACTTTTTCGGCAATGTCATGTAGCACCAGCGCCTTCATGGCTTCTTCACCATATTCGAGAAAATCAGCCTGGCGTTCGACGATACAGCGAGAAACCTTGAGCAGGGTTTCATTACGGCTCATCAGGCTCTTGATGAACCAGCGTGCTTCCTGCAAATGGTTTTTTAGATAGGTATTGTCCTTGCTGTCGTTAACTTTTTTGATCAGGCTGGCGTAATGTGGGTTGACCCGCAGGCGGGGTGCCGCATCGGAATTCAGCTCCACCTGCCATTTCCCCTTGACCTTGGTGACAATCACATCCGGGACGATATATTCCGGTTGGGTAGCAGTGATCTGGCTGCCGGGACGGGGGTTCAATGATTGAATCAGATGGATAATTTCTTTCAGTGCTTCTTCGTTGATTTTCATGCGCCGCGCCAGCAGTGCATAGTCGCGGTTAGCCAGCAGCTCGAAGTGATCGTTGACCAGCTGGATGGCGGGTTCCAGCCATTCGGACTCAAGTGGGAACTGCTTCAGTTGCAGGATCAGGCTCTCACGCAGGTCCTGGGCACCAACCCCGGCGGGATCGAAATTCTGGATACGGTGCAGCACCGCCTTAACTTCATCGAGTTCGATTTCTTCGTGGTCGTTGACCAGCGCCTGATGAATATCCTCGATGGGGGTACCCAGATAGCCATCATCGTTGATGCTGTCGATGATGACCTCGGCAATGGCCAGATCAGTTGCGGAAAAGGGTGTCAGTTCCATCTGCCAGTGCAAATGCTCCTGCAGGGATTCGCCGCTGTTACCGGAAATCTCGAAATCGTGTTCGACTGCGTTACTGGCTGAGGACGGTGGGGTGATGGATTCGTAAATATCATCCCAGTTGGAATCGACCGGCAGCTCATCGGGAATCGATGAGTCCTCATCTGGACTCTTGATTTCAGCCGCTTCGGTGCCGGCGGCTTTGTCACCATCTATCCCGGAGATGCTGTCAGCGTCGTTCTTGTCAGATGAAGCGGTGTTGTGTTCTTCATCCAGTTCCAGCATTAGATTGGAATCCAGTGCATCCTGAATTTCGGTATGCAGTTCCAGTGTTGATAGCTGTAGCAGGCGAATCGCTTGCTGCAACTGGGGCGTCATGGTCAGGTGTTGACCGAGTCGGAGTTGTAAAGCCTGTTTCATATTTTATGTTAGTGATCTTAGCCGGTAGGTCAGGGTAACTGGCTGTATTAATTTTAGCTTATTTTAATTTGCAGTGCAGGAAATTTGGCATAGTTTTTTCATAACAATTGATTTGACAAAGTAAAAAAATTTGTTAGCGTCTTTTGCGGAAAAATTAGTTTTCCAAAAGCGCCTCTACCTCTCAGGGGGAGTGAAAAAAATCCAGTTTATCCGGGACGGGATATAACCAATAAATTTACTATGGCGTTTACCGCTTTTTTTTCTGACTGTACGCTACCTGAATAAGCCATATCTTGACTGAGCGCAACAAGGGAGGGATTACAGTCGGAAATGTTCGCCCAGATAGACTTTTCTGACCTGGCTGTCTGCCAGCAGGGAATCTGGATCGCCGGTGGCGATTACCTGGCCGGAATTCATAATGTAGGCGCGCTCACAGATGCCCAGAGTTTCTCGCACATTGTGATCGGTAATGAGCACACCGATATTTCGTTCGGTCAGGTGTTTGATAATGCTCTGAATATCCAGCACAGAAATAGGATCCACGCCGGCAAAAGGTTCATCGAGCAGGATGAAACGCGGTTCGGTGGCCAGCGCCCTGGCGATTTCGACTCGCCGGCGTTCACCACCGGAGAGACTAATGCCGATATTATGGCGAATGTGGGTGATGTGCAGCTCTTCCAGCAGTTCTTCCAGTTTCTGTTCCTGCTGAAAACGACTCAGATCGGAGCGGGTTTGCAGAATGGCCATAATGTTGTCAGCTACTGAGAGCTTGCGAAAGATCGATGCCTCCTGGGGCAGGTAGCCGATGCCGTTACGGGCGCGCAGGTGCAGGGGCAGGGGAGTAATATCTTTGTCATCCAGATGAATACTGCCCCTGTCTGCCGCGACCAGCCCCACAATCATATAGAAGGAGGTGGTTTTACCTGCACCATTTGGCCCCAACAGGCCGACGACTTCGCCGCTTTTTACATTTATGCAGACATCCTGTACCACGTCGCGGCCCTTATAACGTTTGGCCAGGTGGCGGGCGCTGAGTTCGCTTTGTGGTGGGGACACAGGCTCGCTCATGGTGCTTTGTCCGTCGGGGTTTCATCGGCCGGGGTTGTGTTCGCTGCAGTTTCGTCGGCCGGGGTTGTGCTCGCTGCAGTTTCGTCGGCCGGGGTTGTGCTCGCTGCAGTTTCGTCGGCCGGGGTTGTGCTCGCTGCAGTTTCGTCGGCCGGAGTTGCGCTCGCTGCAGTTTCGTCGGCCGGAGTTGCGCTCGCTGCGGCTTTCTTCGGTACGATCACAGCGCGGATACGACCGGACTCCTTGCCCACCGAATTGGCCGAGACCCGGCTGTTGCGGGTGTCATATTCGATATGCTCGCCAGCAAAGCGGTTGGCGCCCTGCCAGACTTCGGCGTCTTCCATCAGCAACAGGCGATCGGTGCTGGTGAAATATTCCATATGTTTTGCCCGTGAGTAGACTACCTCGGTGCTGTTGTCCGGAATTTGCTGCAGTTTTGCCGGGTTACCGATGATGATTAGCTTGTTCAGTGCGCCATCGACCAGATAGATGTAGACCTCGTCAGCATCTATCTTCAGGCTGCCCTGGGTGATATGCACGTTGCCGAGATAATGGCTGTAGCCCCTGGCTTCTTCTGCGACCATGCGGTCGGCATCGATGTGAATGGGTTGTTCCCGATCACCGCTCAGGCCGAATATCTGTGACACCGGTAGCATAGCCAGTAGCCATAATGGCAGCAGCAAGCCTGGTTTAAGGGTGGGATACTTCATATCGTCCTCGTGTATCCGCCAGGAGTTCCAGCCGACCCAGATCCAGGCTGGCGCGCATGCCCACGGCGGTAGTCTGATGATAGCCACGGGTTAGTTTAACCGCAGCATCGGTTTCAGCATAATTACGTTGCGTATCGATACGCAGGTCCCGAGTTAGCAATTGCATGGCTGTGCGGGCATCGCCAGGCTGGCTGATGTCCACCTTGCCATTGAGATGGATGCGCAGGCCATTATCATAGACCACGCCTTCCTCTGCCACCATGATCCAGGGTGACTGGTTTTTGCTGAACATCCTGAGCACCGGTGCAGCCAGTTGCAGGGTATTATCATCGGGGTAGTGATCCAGTCGCTGGGCGGCCAGACGATAGTGCAGACTGCCATCGGCATTAAACACGGCGGCCCTGAGATGTTCGACAAAATAATCGGGTTCGTGGCGCAGGGCCGTTGTTTCCTCAACGGTTTTCTGTTCGATGGCGTTGAGCAGCCAGTTGGCAAAGGCGGTGATTATGACCACGAACAGCAGGGTAAGAAAGTAATGCAGGCGGGTCATGGCAGAAAATACTGAACCTGAGCATCCAGGGTGTTTTGTGCCTCCATGATCAGATCACAGACATCGCGCGCCGCACCGCGACCGCCGTTGTGTGGAGTTTGCCAATGGGCATGTTGTTTGGCGATGGGATGGGCATCCTGCACGGCGATGGCCAGCCCGGCGCGCCTCAGCACAGGCAGATCGACCACGTCATCTCCGACATAGGCGGTCTGTTCAAAATCCAGTCCCAGCTTTCCCACCAGCCCCTCGAAGGCCGGCAGCTTTTCCAGTTGGCCCTGATAGACGTATTTAATCCCCAGGTTGTGCATGCGGTGCTCGACCACCTGGGAGCTGCGGGCGGTAATAATGCCGATCTCCACGCCGGAACGTTGCAGCATTTTCATGCCCAGCCCGTCGCGGGCATTGAAGGCCTTGTATTCCTGCCCGTCATCACCGACAAACAGGCTGCCATCGGTGAGTACGCCATCGACGTCAAAAACCACCAGTTTGATCTGTTTCGCTTTTTCTAGAATGTCTTTCATGAGTTTAGTTACGAGTTACGAGGGACGAGTGGTGAGGATCGAAAATTGGGCTTCTCGTCCCTTGTCCCTCGTAACTCGTCCCTGTTGTTATACTACTCCAGCACGCAAAAGATCGTGCATATTTAATGCACCAATGAGTCGCCCATCCCCGTCTACGACGGGCAGAGCGTTGATGCGTTTGCTGTCCATAAACTGCAGGGCTTCGGCGGCCAGGCGATCTTTTTTAATACTGGTGAAGCGGCGGGTCATGGCGTCGCTAATTTTCAGACTCTGGATATCGATTGCGCCGTGATCCAGCAGTCGGCGTAGATCGCCGTCGGTAAAAATACCCAGCAGATGATCATCATTATCTACCACCGTGGTCATGCCCAGTCCCTTCTGTGACATTTCCACCAGCGCTTCAGCGAGGCTGGCCTGCTGATTAACTTTTGGCAGGCTATTGCCACTATGCATGAGATCGGCGACATGCAGCAGCAGGCGTTTGCCGAGGCGGCCGCCGGGGTGGGAGAGGGCGAAATCATCGGCGGTAAAACCGCGCGATTCGAGCAGGGAAATGGCCAGCGCATCGCCCATGACCAATGTTGCTGTGGTGCTGGAGGTCGGGGCCAGCCCCAGCGGGCAGGCTTCGCGTTCGACGCTGACATCCAGATGCACGTCGGCCTCGGTTGCCAGCCGGGAAGCGGGATTACCGGTCAGCGCAATCAGCGGGGCACCGAGTCGTTTGATCAGGGGCACGATGGTAAGAATTTCCTCGGTGCCGCCGGAGTTGGACAGTGCCAGCACTACGTCCTGTGCGGTGATCATGCCCAGGTCGCCGTGACTGGCTTCGCCGGGATGGACGAAAAAGGCCGGCGAGCCAGTGCTGGCCAGGGTTGCGGCAATCTTGCCACCAATATGGCCTGATTTGCCCATGCCGGTAACCACAATCCGACCGCGACAGTTGAGCATGTATTCGCAGGCGCGGACAAACTGATCATCAATGCGCGCTTTCAGGGCCTGGATGGCCTCGGTCTCGGTATCAATTACCGCCCGAGCCATTTTGATGATCTGTTCCTGATCCATGCGTTTATTGCCGTTGGCTATTTGGCCGGGAAGCCCAGTGCGGCCAGTTTTTCGCGGATGGCGGTTTCAGAAAGTGAATCGCCGCTGATGCTGACATGGCCATTTTCGATATTTACTTCGATACTCTCGATGCCATCCAGCGATTTCAGGCCGTCTTCAATCGCTGAGGCGCAGCCGCCACATTTTATATTTTCCACATCAAGTTCTATTTTTTCACTCATGGTCATTTACCTTTAGAGATTAAAATTGCCCCCGGGTTCAATTCAGGCGCCGTGCAGGCCCGGGCTGGCATCAAGATAGAGTACACCCAGATAGGTGAAATAACTGCCCAGCAGCAGCAGTCCTTCCAGTCGATTGATGCGTCCCGGCCCGCGAAAGCCATAGGCGAAAATGAACAGGGCGATGCTGAGGCCGATCATCCAGGGGAAGTCACGGGTCAGCACGGCAGGCTCCAGCACATGTGGTGCAATCAGGCCGGGAATGCCCAGTACCGCCAGCAGGTTGAACATATTGGAACCGATTACGTTGCCGATAGCAATGTCGGGTTCCTTTTTAAGCGCGCTCATGATCGAGGCGGCCAGTTCCGGCATGCTGGTGCCGATGGCGACAATGGTCAGGCCGATAATCAGATCGCTGACGCCCAACGCCTGGGCGATGTTAACCGCGCCCCAGACCAGGATGCGAGAGCTGAACAGCAACAGGATCATTCCCACGAGCAGCCAGAAGATAGCCCAGCCGGTGCTAATGTGCGGGATTTCGTGTTCGTATTCCAGCTCCATGGGATCTTTTTTCTCCTTCATTCCCAGCTTGATCATCCAGTAGAGCATGAGCACCAGTCCACTGAGCAGGATCAGACCGTCGAAGCGGGTGAGCTGCCCGTCGAGCACCAGGATCAGGGCGACGACCATGATCAGGAACATCACCGGATATTCTCGTCGCAGGGTCTGGGAGCTGACCATCAGGGGCGTGACCAGGGCGGTTATACCCAGCACCAGAGCGATATTGGTGATATTGGAGCCCAGCGCATTGCCGACGCCCATAGCCGGATTACCCTGCCAGGCAGCGACGGCGGAAACCAGAATTTCCGGTGCCGAAGTACCGATGCCGACAATGGTCAGGCCGATGACCAGCGGTGAGATGCCGAGATTGCGCGCCAGTGCTGCAGCGCCATGGACGAAGCGATCGGCTCCCCAGACCAGCAGCACAAAGCCGCCCAGTACGGCGGTAATAGAGAGAAGAATTTCGTTGCTCATAAGGCGAATGGTAACTGCAAATTTTGGTGGCGGGTAGTGGGTTTAACAGGTGGCGGGTGGCTGGTGGCTGGTGGCGGGTAGCGGGTAGCGGGCAAAAGTATAACCCTGTTCCATGCTTTTACCAGCTACTAGCCACTAGCTACCCGAAACCCATTTACCAGCCACTAGCCACCCACTATTTGGTATTCGTTTTCGGCTTTGGCTTATCCAGTTCGAGTTCCAGCTCCAGTTCCAGATCGGCATCACTGGTATCGGCGCCGTTGTCCAGTTCATCTTCCTGCATGGGTGGATTACCGTCATAAATCAGGTTACGGCGGTGCTGCAGGTAGGTTTCGCGCATGAAAATATAGGGATCGAGCGCAGCTTCATCCATGACTCGGGAGGCGCCCAGTAGTGAGGCTCGTTTATCAATAAAGGCGAGCCCTGCCAGGCCCCAGGCTACAGTGCTGTCAGAATAATAATATAGAGGGTGGGTATAAATATCGGCTACCAGCCCGCCGGTATCGCGAATGGTACTGGGGCCGATGAAAGGCAGGACGAAATAAGGGCCATCCGGTACGCCCCAGACTGCCAGGGTCTGGCCGAAGTCTTCCCTGTGCCTGGTCAGGCCGACATGGGTGGCTGGATCGAACAGGCCAAAAATGCCAAGAGTGGAATTAACGAAAATGCGGTAAAAATCCGAGCCGGCCTGTTCAAATTTGAATTGCAATAGATTGTTGACCAGCACGATTACATCGCCCAGGTTGCTGAAGAAATTAGAGACACCGGTCTGGATGAACTCCGGGGTATGATCAACATAGGCCTGGGCGATGGGACGAATAGCGGCATCGTCTACAGTCTTGTTGAATTTATACATAGCGCGGTTATAGGACTCGAAGGGATCGTGTTCGTCCGGCGGGCCGGGAACGCTGGCGCAACCACTGGCAAGCACGATACCTGTGAGCAGGATGAGCCATTGGCAGAGTTTGAGAAAAGCGTTATTCAGGGGCACGGCGTTTTTTTATCTGGTTTTTGTTGGCCGGAATAATCCCATTGTTATCAGGATGAATCAAGGTAAAGATCAGGAACCAGGAAATAATCCCTCGTCCCTGCTCTACTACCTTGCCTCGGTTTTAATCTTGCCACAGCGCCGGCAACGATAACGGCTGATCAGTTTTCCAGTTTTGACATCGAAAGGGTTGCCCTTGACCACTTCCCATTTGTGAAAGCCGCTTTTACACAGTGTTTTACCTCGGTGTTTGTTCTTTGGACTGATTTTTTTGAATTGCAGGACATTGCTCATATGGGTAGATTATCCCTTTCCAGATTAAACCGCGTGCAGGCATTATGGCAGAAAACACATATAAGGTGCTGGTTGGCGCGCGTGGCTGGCTGCATCCGGGCTGGCAGGGTAGCTTCTACCCGGATGATCTGCCACAGGCCTGGCGCCTGGCTTATTATGCCAATGAATTTCCCATGGTTGTGATTCGCGAACAGGAGTGGATGCAGATAGATGATATGGCTGCACTCAGGGAAGACTGCCCGCAGGATTTCCATTTTATCGTTGAGCTGCCTGTCCTTGCAGGGAGGGAGGGCATAGCCGGCTATATCAATCGAATTCGGCAACTGGGCAGCCAGTGCGCCGGGGTGATTATCCGTGCTGATCAGACGCAGGCGTTGCAGGTGTTTGCTGACTGCCAGTCACTGTTGCCACAAACCATTCCCTGTTATATGGAGAGCAAAAAAAACAGCCTGCTAAAAGTGCGCTCAGGTACATCGTTGAAAGAACTACGTCTGCTGATGGAAACGGCCCTGCAGTTGCCGGACTCATCCCCGGCGCCGTTGATTGTGGAAGGCGATCCGCCGGATATCGAGCTGCTGCGCAATGCGGTGACACTGCTTGAGCTCCTTTGATGCCAGACGCGCCCGCCCCTTGTGTCCTGTATCCTGTATCCTGTATCTTTGCGCCATACTCGGAAAATACAAACATGGATTTTCATGACTGATAACAACGCTCCGCCTGATACTTCCCTGGTAAAAATCCGCAACCTGAAATTTTCTCGTGGTTCGCACATGATTTTCGATGGCATCGATCTGGATATCCAGCGCGGTAAGGTGACGGCCATCATGGGGCCGAGTGGTACCGGCAAGACCACCCTGCTGCGGCTCATCGGTGGTCAGTTACGCCCGGATACAGGCACGATCGAAGTGGATGGCGAAGCGGTGCCCCAGCTTAATCACAGTCGCCTTTATCAACTACGCAAGCGCATGGGCATGTTGTTTCAGAACGGTGCGCTGCTTACTGATATAAATGTGTTCGATAATGTAGCTTTTCCCCTGCGCGAACATACCCGCCTGTCTGCTCGCCTGATTCGCACCCTGGTACTGATGAAACTGGAGGCCGTGGGTCTGCGCGGCGCGCGGGATTTGATGCCCAGTGAACTCTCCGGCGGCATGGCGCGACGGGTGGCGCTGGCGCGCGCGGTGGTGATGGATCCTATGATCATGATGTATGACGAACCGTTCACCGGGCAGGATCCTATCTCCATGGGCGTGCTGGTGCGCCTGATTCGCTCCCTCAATGACGCGCTGGGACTAAGCAGTATCATCGTTTCTCATGATATTCAGGAAACCGCCGCGATCGCCGACTACATCTACCTGTTGTCCGGCGGTAAGGTAGTGGCTGAAGGAACGACGGAAGATCTGTATAAATCAGAATCGGCGTGGGCGCAGCAGTTTCTGCGGGGCGAGCCTGACGGGCCGGTGCCGTTTCACTATCCGGCGCGTGATTTCACCGAGGACATGCTGGATCTGCCGGCCGGGGAGGCAAATTGATACTGGATAACCTGCAAAGCTTAGGGCGCAAGGCGCTGGATTTTTTCCAGCGTCTGGGGCGTGGACATATTCTACTACTGCAGATTCTGGCGGGTTCGCATACCCTGTTGCCCCGTTTGGGACTGGTCATTACCCAGGTCTTTTCGGTCGGGGTGCTTTCCCTGCTGATTATTCTGGTTTCCGGTCTGTTCGTCGGCATGGTACTGGGTTTGCAGGGCTATAATACGCTGGTGGATTTTGGCGCCGAGGAATCGCTGGGCGTGGTGGTATCGCTGTCGCTGGTGCGTGAGCTGGGTCCGGTGGTCAGCGCGCTGTTGTTTGCCGGTCGCGCCGGGTCGGCGCTCACCGCCGAAATTGGTTTGATGAAAGCCACCGAGCAGCTCTCGGCGATGGAAATGATGGCCGTGGATCCGGTGCGCCGGGTGCTGGCCCCGCGTTTCTGGGCCGGAGTGATTTCCATGCCCCTGCTGGCGGCGATTTTCAGCGCCGTGGGTGTGATGGGCGGCTACTTTGTTGGTGTCGGCCTGTTGGGTGTCGACGAGGGCGCTTACTGGTCACAGATGCAGGCCAAGGTGGATCTGCATGAGGACATCTATAATGGCGTGATAAAGAGTATTGTGTTTGGTGTCGTCGTCACCTGGATTGCTATTTTTGAAGGCAATGATACGGTGCCTACCTCGGAGGGGGTTAGTCGCGCCACCACACGCACCGTGGTGCATTCATCACTGGCAGTGCTGGGGCTGGACTTTATTCTAACCGCATTGATGTTCGGAGATTAGTCTATGTTGAATGGTAACAAAGCGACATTCAGCGAATTGAAGGAGAAAAAAACATGACTTCGCGTATGACAGAAATCTGGGTCGGCATTTTTGTTGCCGCTGGTATGGCTGCCCTGTTCATGTTAGCTATGCAGGTCAGCAACCTGAGTACGTATAGCAATGACGAGGGTTTTGATGTCATTGCTAATTTTGATGATGCCAGCGGCCTGAAAGTGCGTTCACCGGTGACCATGGCCGGAGTGCGTATCGGCCGGGTGAAGGAGATCACTTTCGATGATCAGACCTTCGAAGCGGTTGTCACTCTGCGGCTGGATAAACGTCACACCACCCTGCCACAGGATACCTCGGCCAGTATCTATACAGCCGGTTTACTGGGGGAAAAATATGTCGGCCTGGAGGCGGGTGCAGGATCAAATCATTGCGAGGAACTGGCGTTAGAGGCTGAGCTGGAAGGTGAAAAATTCAATCCGGCCGACTGCAAGAATAATACTGCTGACAGCGTGCTGCGCGATGGTTCCCGCATCACCCTGACTCAGAGCTCGATGGTGCTGGAAAAACTGATTGGTCAGTTTGTTTCCAGATTCCTCAGTGAAAGTGACACGGAAGATAAAAAATGATGCGCCAACCATTATATACGTTGATCTTGCCGGCGTTATTGCTGCTGATGAATGTTAGCCCTGTTCAGGCTGCTCAGGCGCCGGATGTACTGGTAAAAAACACCACGGAAAAAATGCTCGCGGCGCTGGATGAACAGAGCAAGGAACTACAGGAAGATCCATCGCTGATCTATGATCTGGTCAGCGAAATCGTCCTGCCTCATTTTGATTTCATCCGTATGTCGCGTTCGGTGCTGGCGCAGAACTGGAAAAAAGCCAGCCGCGAGCAGAAGCTGAGCTTTGTGCGTGCCTTTCGTACTCTGATGGTGCGTACCTATGCGGTGGCGTTGCTGGAATACACCGATCAGAAAATTCATATTCTGCCGGCAAAGCTGAAGCCAGGTGACAAAAATGTCACTGTGCGTATGGAAGTGCTGCAAAAAGGCAAGCCGCCGGTGATGATCAGCTATCGGCTGCGCCTGAAAAAGAAGGGCTGGAAAGTTTATGACATCACTGTGGATGGGATCTCGCTGATCGCCAATTATCGCACGTCCTTTGCGACCGAGATTAAGCAGCAGGGACTGGATGCCCTGATTGCCCGGCTGGAAAAACACAACCAGAAGGCCAGCGGATGAGTGCAACCGTTCTGGAGGAAGAGGGGCACACCCTGAAAATCTCCGGTGTGCTGGATCGGGAGACAGCGCCTGATCTCCTGCGCCAGTTGCAGGCTCGCCTGCAGCAGCATCCGGGTGAACAGATCTGTATTAATTTAAAGGGCGTGACCCGCAGCGACAGCGCCGGGCTGGCCCTGCTGGTGGAATGCCGTCGGCTCATGCGCCTGCAGCAGGGCAGCCTGCGTTTTGAGAGCCTGCCGGAACAGATGCAGCATATGGCCCAGATCAGCGGGCTGAGCGACTTTCTGCAGTAAAATTATACCGCTGGCGGGGGGCTGTCCATAAACATGGATAATTAACGCAGAGAACGCAGAGGCGCCAAGACGCAGAGATTGTATAGTTTTGATTATTAATAGTTTTTTTCTTTGCGTCTCTGCGCCTCTGCGTTCTCTGCGTTTAATGTAAACCCTTGATAGATGAAGACCAGTCGGGATTTCGCCAGCACAGCCGTCTTTTTTCTACCCGTTTCCATTGCATACAGGCTAAAATACGCGCCCATCTATTCCAGCAAAGGGTGTATATGTAATGAATCCGGAAGAAGTAAAGAAATTGATAGAAGCCGGCCTGCCGGATTGTGAAGTCACCGTCACGGGCGATGGTAGCCATTTTGACGCCATCGTCATCGGTGATGTGTTTGCCGGCCTTTCTCCGGTAAAAAAACAGCAACTGGTTTACGCTACCGTGTCTGACAAAATTACCAGCGGTGTGGTGCATGCCCTGTCGATCAAAACCTATACCCCGGATGAGTGGGCCACTGCCAGCAAGTTGCAGATCTCCTGATGGATAAACTACTTATTAATGGTGGTACTCCGCTAGAGGGCGAGATTCGAATTTCGGGGGCCAAGAACGCTGCGCTGCCGATCATTGTTTCCACCCTGCTGGCCGATGAACCGGTCACCATATGCAACGTCCCACACCTGCATGACATTACCACCACCATGGAATTGCTGGGACGCATGGGTGTGCAGATCACCATTAATGAGAAAATGAGCGTGGAAGTGGATTCCCGGACTATCAGGGAACTGGTTGCACCCTACGAGCTGGTGAAGACCATGCGCGCCTCGATCCTGGTGCTGGGGCCGTTGCTGGCCCGTCATGGTGAAGCCGAAGTCTCACTGCCCGGCGGTTGCGCCATCGGCTCGCGACCGGTGAACCTGCATATTCACGGACTGGAAGCCATGGGTGCGGAGATTACCGTTGAAAACGGTTATATCAAGGCGCGTTGCAAGCGCCTCAAGGGCGCTAAACTGGTAATGGATATGGTGACCGTGACCGGCACCGAGAACCTGATGATGGCGGCCACACTGGCTGAAGGTACAACCATTATCGAAAATGCCGCGCGCGAACCCGAGGTAGTAGACCTGGCCAATTGCCTCAATAGCATGGGTGCAAAAATTTCCGGCGCCGGTTCGGATACTATTACTATTGAAGGTGTGGAACGCCTGGGTGGTACCCACTACAAGGTGTTGCCGGATAGAATCGAAACCGGCACCTTCCTGGTCGCAGCGGCGATTACCGGTGGCAAAATAAAATTGAAGGACACCACACCGGATCTGCTCGATGCGGTGCTGGCCAAGCTACAGGAAGCCGGCGCCAAAATCGAAACCGGCCCGGACTGGATTAGCCTGGATATGCAGGGGCGACGACCCAGATCGGTGGATATCTGCACTGCGCCCTATCCGGCCTTTCCCACCGACATGCAGGCGCAGTTTACTGTAATGAATGCGCTGGCCACCGGTTCAGGCGCGATCACTGAAACCGTATTCGAAAATCGTTTCATGCATGTGCAGGAACTGCAGCGTATGGGGGCAGACATTAATCTGAAAGGCAATACGGCGTTTAGCTCCGGTGTGGATGAACTCAACGGCGCGCCGGTGATGGCCACCGATCTGCGCGCCTCGGCAAGCCTGGTGATTGCCGGGTTGATCGCCCGCGGTGAGACAACCGTGGAACGTATTTACCATATCGACCGCGGCTATGAATGTATCGAAGAGAAGCTGCAACTGCTGGGCGCGGAAATCCGCCGGGTGCCGTCCTGACATAGGGACGAGGATCGAGGGGCGAGGGCCGAGGCAAACCCCGTTCGTCCTGATGCGCAGGTTGCTTCGCTGTCGCTCTGCCCAACAAATTACTGAATTTTTTTCACCACAGAGGTCACAGAGAATAAGAAGTTGAATATCTGATTTTTAAATATCAGTTAAATTTCCACTTTCCCGTGTGCTTAAATTTCTTTTTTTGTAAGACATAGCCTGAATAATGAATAACAACTTAACTATCGCTTTATCCAAAGGCCGCATTTTCAAGGAAACCCTGCCCTTGCTGAAACACGCGGGGATCGAGCCTGTGGATGATCTGGAAACCACACGCAAGCTGATCCTTGATACCAATCGGGAGAATGTGAAACTGGTGATTATTCGCGCTTCCGATGTGCCGACCTATGTGCAGTACGGCGCGGCCGACCTGGGCATTGCCGGCAAGGATGTGTTGATGGAACACGGCGGGGACGGCATTTATGAACCGCTGGATCTGAACATTGCCCGTTGCAAACTGATGACCGCAGGGTTTAAGGATGCCGCACCGGTCACGGGTCGCCTGCGGGTGGCGACCAAGTTTGTAAACTGCGCACGGCGTTTTTTTGCCGAGAAAGGTCAGCAGGTTGAAGTGATAAAACTTTATGGTTCCATGGAGCTGGCGCCGATCGTCGGTCTGGCTGACTGTATTGTTGATGTAGTAGATACCGGCAATACCCTGCGCGCCAATGGTCTTGAACCCAAAGAACACATCGCGGATATCAGCTCAAGGCTGATCGTCAACCGCGCATCAATGAAAATGAAACATGAGCGAGTAAAACAGTTTATTGATCTGATGGCCGAGGCGGTAGAGAAATGAAGCAGCTTAATGCAGGTACGGCAGATTTTTATGCCGAGCTGGATGCCATGCTGGCCTGGGAAAGCGTGGCGGACGACAAAGTGCAGGCGACGGTAAAGGAAATCCTTAATGCTGTGCGTAGTCGAGGCGATGCGGCGGTGCTGGAATACACTAACCACTTTGATCGCATGCAGCTTGAAAACTTTTCTGAGCTGGAATTACCGCAGATGCGGCTCAATCAAGCCCTGGAAAACATTCCGGCCGAACAACGCACGGCATTGGAAGCGGCGGCCCAGCGTCTGCGCAGTTATCACCGGCATCAGAAAATGCAGTCCTGGTCCTACACGGAAGAGGACGGCACGCTGCTGGGCCAGCAGGTGACGGCGCTGGATCGCGTGGGCCTGTATGTGCCGGGGGGCAAGGCCACCTATCCGTCTTCAGTGTTGATGAATGCGATTCCCGCGCACGTGGCCGGGGTGGATGAAATCATCATGGTGGTGCCGACCCCCGATGGCGAAGTGAATGAACTGGTGCTGGCCGCGGCGGCGATTGCCGGTGTTAATCGTGTCTTTACCATCGGTGGCGCGCAGGCGGTGGCTGCCCTGGCTTATGGTACGGAAACGGTGCCGCAGGTGGACAAGATTGTCGGCCCCGGTAATATTTATGTCGCGGCGGCCAAGTCGATGGTCTTTGGCCGGGTTGGCATCGATATGATCGCCGGACCGTCCGAGATTCTGGTGATCTGTGACGGCGGGACCGATCCCGACTGGATTGCCATGGATCTGTTTTCCCAGGCCGAACACGATGAAGATGCGCAGGCTATTTTGCTTTCACCCGATGCGGATTTCCTGCAGAAAGTGAAAGCCAGTATCGAGAAGCTGCTGCCGGAAATGGAACGCCGAGACATTATCGAAACCTCATTGAATGCGCGCGGTGTTTTGATCGAAGTCCGCGATCTGGACCAGGCGATTGAAGTGGCCAATCACATTGCTCCCGAGCATCTGGAATTATCGGTGGAAAATCCACAGCAGATGGCGGAGAAAATTCGTCATGCCGGTGCTATTTTCATGGGCCGTTATACGGCCGAGGCGCTGGGCGACTACTGTGCCGGCCCTAATCATGTACTGCCGACGTCACGCACCGCTCGTTTTAGCTCGCCTCTGGGCGTGTATGATTTTCAGAAGCGCTCAAGCCTGATCATGTGCTCGGCCGCTGGCGCCTCCGAGCTGGGCAAGACTGCCTCGGTGCTGGCGCGTGGCGAAAGCCTCACCGCCCACGCCCGCTCGGCTGAATATCGTATAAAGAAGGGATAGCTCAGGTTTCAATCCGACAATGCCGCCGATGAAAGAAGACGCCTCGTCCCTCGTCCCTCGTCCCTCGTCCCCGCGCGATCGCATCGCGCAATGGATTCGGCCTGAAATTCGTGAACTGTCGGCCTACCATGTGCCGGATGCCTCAGGTCTGATCAAACTCGATGCGATGGAAAACCCCTATCACTGGCCGGAAGACAAACTCGACCAGTGGCTGGAATTATTGCGCACCGCCGAGCTGAATCGTTACCCCGATCCGCATGCCCGGCAGCTTAAAGATCGCCTGCGTGAAGCCATGGCCGTCCCAGCGGGTTCATCCATTCTACTGGGTAACGGCTCCGATGAAATCATCCAGATGATTGTCATGGCCATGAGCGGCGAAGGACGCAGCCTGCTGTCAGTCGATCCGGGCTTTGTCATGTATCGCATGATTGCTGATTTTTGCGGCATGGATTATGTCGGCGTGCCGCTGCGGGAGGATTTTTCCCTGGATGCCGAGGCAGTGCTTGCGGCTATCGAACAGCATCAACCGGCGGTGGTGTTTCTGGCTTATCCCAACAACCCTACCGGTAACCTGTTCGACAGGACGGACATGCAGCGCATCATTGCCGCTGCGCCGGGCGTAGTCGTGGTGGACGAGGCCTACCATGCTTTTGCAGAAGACAGCTTTATGTCTCTGCTGGATGAACATGAGAATCTTTTGCTCATGCGCACAGTCTCGAAAATGGGGCTGGCGGGGCTGCGTCTGGGTATGCTGGCCGGAGCGCCGCAATGGCTGGGTGAATTCGATAAGGTTCGCCTGCCGTATAATATCAACGTCCTGACCCAGCTTAGCGCCAAATTTGCCCTGCAGCATGTGGCCATGCTGGATGCGCAGACGCAGCAGATTAAACAGGATCGGGCTGAACTTTATGCGCAGATGCAGGCGCTGAAGGGGCTGACGGTTTTTTCCAGCCAGGCCAATTTTATTCTGTTTCGGGCGCCGGCCGGTAAAGCTGCGGCGCTATTCGAGGGACTAAAAGCCGAAGGTGTACTAATCAAGAATATGGACAGGGCGGGGCCGCTGTTGCGCGATTGTCTGCGTGTGACTGTAGGTGCGGCAGCGGAAAATGCCGCCTTTTTACAGGCCCTGGTAAAAACAGGTCTGTGTTAAAAATTTAGTCCCGGGCTGTAAGCCTTCTTTTATTATCTCTTTGTTTTTCTGGATAATATCTCTTCCTGTTTGTACTACACTTTGATTGATAACATGGGTTAGTTTGTAAGGTCGGATTTATCTGAGCACAGCGTCTTATAAGACTAACCTGTGATTGATAACGATGTTTATCAACAGGAAATAAATGTATGGCGAGTAAGCAGCTTCAAACGGTGAATGTCCTGGACCTCAGGCAAAGTTTGCATCACCGTGAAGCCGAAATCGAGCTATTGCAGGAAACCTTTTCCGATATTGGTAGTGAACTCAATCTTGAACGTGTTTTCCAGATTGTCGCTGAGCGGGCGCGTGAGCTGGTGCATGCAGAAACCCTGTTGATCCCCATTCTGGACGATAACTGTGAAACCTATACTTACCGTGGTGGCGCCGGCGTCAATGCCGAAGAAATTGTGGGGGAATCCCTGCCGCTCGACTTCGGTATCTGCGGCTGGGTCTGGCGGCACAAGAAAGCCTGGTGGCGTGGCGTACTCGATGAGCTGAGTGACGAGGAACGCAATTACTGGGAGAAGGATGCCGGCTCCGTTATTCTGGTGCCGCTACAGGGCAAGAAGCATTTTCTCGGCGGCATCGCCGGCTTCAATAAGTGCGGGGAGGGCGAGTTCGATCGCCGTGATCTGAATATGCTGTCGATGTTTGCCAGCATTGTTTCGATTGCGATTGAAAATGCCATGGTAGTACAGAAAATGGAAGAGGTCAGGCGACTGACAGAAGATTACCAGATGCAGTTGCAACGGCTGAATCGCCAGTTGAGTGAAAGTAATCGTGAGCTGGAATACCTGTCGCTTTATGACATGGTAACCGGCTTACCCAATCGCTCCCTGTTCCGGGATCGTTTTACCCAGCACCTTGCACTTGCCCAGGCGGAGAGCCAGTGTTTTGCGTTGTTGCTGGTGGACCTGAACAATTTCAAGGAAATCAATGAAACCCTGGGCCATGATCGGGGCGATCAGGTATTAAAGGAGATTGCCCGTCGCTTTCTTGCCTATCTTGGTGGGCACAACATCCTCAGCCGCCTGGGCGGGGATGAATTTGTACTGGTTTTGCCGGAGGTGGATCGTACACAGAGTCTTCACCATGCGAGTCGGCTGCTGCAGCAACTGGATGCTCCCTTTGAGATTGACGATACGACAATTGCCGTTAGCGCCAACGTCGGCGTCAGCCTTTTTCCTGAGCATGGTGAAGATATCAGTATCCTGCTGCGGCATGCGGATCAGGCTATGTTTAATGCCAAGTCAGGGAAACGAGGTGTGAGCCTGTATGATCCGAGTCTTGATCATTCTTCTCATGGTGTGCTGGTGATGACGGCGGATTTGCGCAAGGCACTGGAACAACAGGAGTTTGAGTTGTATTACCAGGCCAAGGTGAATCTGCGCGATGAGCGCATTAATAGTGTCGAGGTGCTGGGGCGTTGGCAACATCCACAGCGAGGTTTTGTCTCACCCAATATTTTTATTCGCGTGCTGGAACAGACTGGCATGATCGATCGTTATACTCATTGGGTTATCGAAACAGCGATTGAACAGATCAAACTGTGGCGAAACCAGCAACGAGATATTCGCATTGCCGTTAATATATCGACTCAGACCCTGATGAATCCGGATTTTATGCTCTATCTTGAAAGCCGTGATGCGATTATGGATAACGGCAGTAAGCTACAGTTTGAGATTACAGAAAATCTGTTTTTGTCAGAATATGACAGGCTTTGTGAAACCCTGGGCCGTGTTCGCCAGCTGGGTATCAGCCTGTCAATTGATGACTTCGGCACGGGCTATTCTTCGCTTGGGCGGCTGAAGAAACTGCCCGTGAGTGAACTGAAAATTGATCGCAGCTTTATCATGGATATGGATAAGAGTTCCGATGATGAAGTGATCGTGCATTCAACCATCGAGCTGGCACACAATCTTGGCCTGACAGTTGTCGCGGAAGGTGTGGAAACCAGAAAAATATATCAGCGACTGATCGAAATGGGTTGCGATATTGCGCAGGGATTCTTGATCAGCAAACCGATTCCGATTGATGAATTTGAACGGTTTCTGGCGGACAGGGCAATTAATCCATAGATTAAATATTAAACGCAGAGGACGCGGAGGCGCAGAGACGCGGAGTTTTATTAATGATTCATACGTAGGTACTTAAGGAATTCATTCACCTGTAGGTTCGCCTTCAGGCGAACAGCAGCAGTTAAATAACGTAGAGTGTGGCGCATAATTGAGTATTTTGTACGGCTAAAGCCGTACCTACGTATGATTAATGATTAACTTCATTTTCCTGAAACCCTGAAATTACCGGAGCAGGGGTATTACACAAACATAAAGTTAATCAGCGCTTCAAAACTAAATTCTCTACGTCTCTGCGCCTCCGCGTCCTCTGCGTTAAAAAATGTGCTTTGAATTACCCATTCAGGAATCCTCATGCGGCCGGGTGCCGACCACGGTGGTGGCTTCAAACTCCTGTCCCTGACGTATGCCGCGGATGCGTATCTTGCTGCCGGGTTTGACCCTGCTGATCAGCTTCAGGGCATGTTTGACATTATCGACCTTGTCGTCACCGATCCAGGTAATGACATCGCCGACGGCGAGTCCGGCCTTGTCTGCCGGGCCATCGATCATAATGTTGCTGAGTATGACACCGGCATTATCCTTGAGGCCGAATGAGCGAGCCAGCTCTTCGTTGAGATCCTGAATGACTACGCCCAGCCAGCCGCGCACTACTTCGCCGTGCTCGATGATCTGGGTCATCACATCTTTGGCCAGACTCATGGGAATGGCAAAGCCAATTCCCTGAGAGCCGCCGCTTTTGGAAAAGATAGCCGTGTTGATGCCGATAAGTTCACCGTGTGCTGTGATCAGGGCGCCGCCGGAATTACCGGGATTAATGGCGGCATCGGTCTGGATAAAGTTTTCAAAGGTATTGATGCCGAGCATGTTGCGGCCGGTGGCGCTGATGATGCCGGAGGTGACGGTCTGGCCGACTCCAAAAGGGTTGCCGATGGCCAGCACCACGTCGCCGACGCGCAGCGCTTCGGCATTGCCCAGCGTGATCGCGGGTAGATCATCGAGTTCGATTTTCAGCACCGCAAGATCAGTTTCCGGATCGGCGCCAACCAGTTGCGCCTGCGCGGTCTGCCCGTTCTGCAGCGCTACCTGGATTTCATCCGCAGCGCTAATGACGTGGTTGTTGGTGAGAATATAACCCTGTGGGCTGACAATGACACCGGAACCCAGGCTGGATTCGGTGCGCTGGCGGGGACGCTGGGCATTGTCACCAAAAAAATAGCGAAAGATGGGGTCATTAGCAAAGGGATGACGAGCCTCGGTAATGATCTTGCGGGTATAAATATTGACCACAGCGGGTGCGGCGCGCTCGACGGCATCGGCATAGGAAACCGGGCCGGTGTTGGAATGTCGTCCGGGTGTGCTCTGTCTGAATTCGATGACCGGCTGGTCATCCTTGCCCAGCTGTTTGTTCAAATCAGGCAGCAGCGCCGGAAACAGAAACAGCAGGACAAAGGCGAGCGCCAGACCGATGGTGACAAACTGGAAAATGAACTGGATAGTTTTAGTTATACGCATTCTGGAGCAAAATATTAGATACTGTAGTTAGCATATTAACCCAAGAGGGCAACTTGCGCATGGTGCAACTGACGGAGCTGGTAAATTATACAAATTCCCTGCTGGAAGCAGGGCGTTTCCGGGATTACTGCCCGAATGGCCTGCAGGTGGAAGGACGGGCCGAGATTCGCAAGCTGGTCTGTGGCGTAACGGCCTGTCAGGCCTTGCTGGATGCAGCGGTTGAGGCGAAAGCGGATGCCCTGCTGGTGCATCACGGGTATTTCTGGAAAGGCGAGGCCGAGCCGATTACGGGGATAAAAATGCGCCGCATAAAAACCCTGCTCGATGCCGGTATAAGCCTGCTGGCCTGGCATCTGCCGCTCGATGCGCACCCGGAGCTGGGCAATAATGCCCGCCTGGCGGAGAAACTGGGTCTGATTACGGAGACCTGTTTTCCCCCGCAGGATGAGGCTGCGGTGGGCCTGCAGGGCCGGCTGGCCGAACCGCAGGCGGCCACACTGTTTGCCGATCGGATAGCATCCGTGTTGGGGCGCCAACCTCTGCACATTGCGCCGAATGAGCGGGCCATTGAAACCCTCGCCTGGTGCAGCGGTGGTGCTCAGGGGTATCTTGAAGTGGCGGCGGACGCCGGGGTGGACGCGTATTTAACCGGTGAAGTTTCCGAACAGACGTTCCATATTGCTCAGGAACGCGATATTCACTTTTTTGCAGCCGGCCACCATGCCACCGAGCGCTACGGTGTACAGGCCCTGGCGGCGCATCTGGCGCAGAAATTCGCGCTTGAGAGCGAATTTATCGATATTTTAAACCCAGTATAACCTATTGAATTGGTAGTCTTTATTCAGCTTCTCCTTGACCAGTATGGTGGAATCGTAGACAATACGCGCGCGCTGGTTCACTGGATATTAATAATATCCTTAAATACTAAAGTGAATTCAGGCAGTTAAGTATTTTTATTACGAGTGAATAGTCGCCTGGATGCTGTCTGGTGGATGCTTGCGAGGGTCTGCAACAGTGTGAAGCGGCTGTTTCTTTCCAACTTTCTTTTGGAGATGTTGAATGAGTACCGATGGCGTTGATACCAGCAGACGCCGCTTCCTGACCGCCGCGACGTCGGTTGTCGGGGCTGTGGGTGCCGGGGCCGTTGCTGTGCCCTTTATTTCGTCCATGCAACCCAGCGCGCGAGCGCAGGCTGCTGGCGCACCCGTTGAAGCGGATTTCAGTAAACTTGAGCCAGGCAGTAAGGTGACGGTTGAATGGCGTGGTAAACCGGTCTGGATTGTTCGTCGCACCGAGCAGGCTTTGAAGGATCTGCCCACACTGGACGACCAGTTACGCGATCCTGAGTCGGAAGTGGATCAGCAGCCGACCTATTGTAAGAACGAATACCGTTCGATAAAGCCCGAGTATCTTGTTACCGTCGGCATCTGTACTCATCTGGGTTGTTCGCCCACATACCGTCCTGAAATTGCTCCGGCTGATCTGGGCCCTGAATGGAAGGGTGGTTTCTTCTGCCCCTGTCATGGTTCACGCTTCGATCTGGCCGGCCGTGTCTATCAGGGGGTGCCTGCACCGACTAACCTGGTCGTGCCACCGTACATGTATCTCGGTGAGACGCGTGTAGTGATTGGTAAAGATGAAGGAGCCGCATAATGAGTAAAATGACGGAATTTATGGGCTGGGTCGATGCGCGTTTCCCCGCGACCAAAATGTGGGAAGATCACCTTTCCAAGTATTACGCCCCGAAAAACTTCAACTTCTGGTACTACTTCGGTTCACTGGCGCTGATGGTGCTGGTGCTGCAGATTGTGACCGGTATTTTCCTGACCATGAACTACAAGCCGGATGCCGGCATGGCCTTTGCCTCGGTGGAATACATCATGCGTGATGTAAACTGGGGCTGGTTG
>JASBTR010000119.1 GCA_030148325.1 Gammaproteobacteria bacterium | reverse complement strand
TAGCCCTGCCTGCGTTATTTTTTACTATCAATGGAGTGCATTGATACGTAAAAAATGCCTTGTCAGGACTAAAATTTCCTCAAAATCAGCCTAACATCTGAAAGATCAACAGACCCTAGCGATTTTATAATCATGAGGTAGCCAGTGATGCTTAAATCAAACTGGGGCAGTTGGCTTGTCCTTGCATCTGCATCTGTCGTTGTCTTTCCCTCTATGCTTTATCTGACCCGGCCGGCTTCGACGGATACAACAGTAGCTGAATTAGAAAACCATGCTGAAGTTCAGACAGTGGGGCCAGAGGATAAAAACCAGCAACCTTCATCTGCCAGTGTTGAGCACTTAGTAAATGATATTGACAGGATGGCGGAATCAGACATTGACTCAGGCCTGAATAATGTCTCTGACAGATCAGAAGAAGAATCAGCCGTATCCGGGGGGGAAGAGCATTATCCAGCTGCTGATCAGTCGTTTTCACAGGTGCCGACGTATAATCCTCCGCAGAATTATGAAGCTTTAGCAGATGAAGCGTCAGGAAACAGAATTATCAGGTCTGGTTATACTGTGAGTACCAATTTTCAGGCAGAGCCTGCAACCGGATCAACGAAATCGCCGTCCAGAACAGCTCAGAAACAGGAAAACCCGAAAGATATAGAAGCCAGTGAAAATGCCTCCCTTTATCTGGCGGAAATTCAGGCCCCGGTTCAGAATAATAAAAGTAAATGTCCCCCTGTTTATATGGAACTCAATGGTTATGCGAAAAATATGAGGACAGCTATGGGATGCGAAACTGAGTGATGCCTTATTTACAGCAATAAATCTTCTTCAATACGATGATAGATGTCGGCGGCATTTATCAGCGAGCCGGCTGTCAGTGCGGGCACGCCATAGACCTCTGTACTCACAGCATAATCTTTTTTAATTTTTTCCAGTAATAAATCGAAGTCTCCATCACCCGAGAGCAGGATAACCGTGTCAACGTCTTTTGCTGTTTCCATGACGTCAATCGTAATACCTACGTCCCAGTCGCCTTTGGCGGAGCCGTCGCTTCGTTGAATATAGGGTTTGAGTTTTACCCTGAAACCAATGTGTTTGAGGGCATCCTGAAACCTGAGTTGTTTGTCATCATTTCGGTAAATCGCATAGGCGGTTGCAGAAACAATCTCACCTTCCAAGCTTATTCGTTGCCAGAACTTTCGGTAATTAAACTGGCGCGCACAGGCCTGGCGTATGGTGTAATAAATATTTTGTACGTCGGCAAAAACAGCAATTTTTTTCATGGTGTGGCCCGTTAACAAGTACTTGCTATGTTGTAATCATACGTAGGTACTTAAGGAAAATCTGATTAATTACAACCTTGTTATTCCGGCGCGCCCGAACAAAGTGATGAAATACCTTCCGGGTGCAAAGTGCACCCTATACGGGCATTTCACCCCTGGGCTGAAGGCCGGAATCCAGCAACTGCTTGATACGTAACACATGGATTCCGGATCTCCGCTTCGCTACGTCCGGAATGACGAATTAATCAGAGCTTCCTTAAGGAATTCATTCACCTGTAGGTTCGCCTTCAGGCGAACACCAGCGGTTAAATAACGTATAGTATGGTGCATAATTGATTATTCCGGCGAAGGCCGGCATGACGGATATAAAGTTAACGAGACAGTAGTGATACAGTTTAAAATAATGATGTGTCCGCTAACATCTCGGAGCCTGGATAGCATACGATGGTGACCAGACGGGGAGCCTGTTTCCCGATTTGAAACTCATGCGTGGTAAATTCATTGACCGTTTCTGATGAGTTATCATCTACTTTTATCCCCATTTTGTTGAGTCGCAGTCGGATTTCTTTGTGTGTTAATAATGGCCCAGGTGTTGTCAGCTGTTTTATTAATTCATCCAGATAAACCTCCGGGTTACATACCCCGTTAATGCAGATTTCTATATCTCCCTTGTTGATCTGTTCTCGTTGTTGCTGGCGAATATGCAGCATATGTGCAGAAACATATTCAACGATACTGTTAAATATAAATTCCTTTAACCCCTGCCTGGCGCCTTCCTCAGAATCAGATACCGCTATAATTTCATGTTCTGAAAAGTTAACCGCTGTCTGTTTTACTTCACTAACCAGCATGTCATCCTGAATAATCTTGCCGAGGACTGTTTTTTCTTTCCGGGTAACAAAAAGTATGGCATAAGCTTCGTTACATGAGGCATGCTCAGGTTTTTTGAAGAAGTTCTGTAATTCACGCGAGCTGCTAAAAATATGTCGTATATCATCCATGTTGACAAAAAAGGCGTTGATTTCAGGATTATGCGAGAAACTGTTTTTATCAACCCGGATAGCTGCAGGGATGTCGGCAACAGCGGCATCAATATAATCCAGTGTCATATGGACTGTATCCCTAAGTCTTTTTTTATAACTTCCTATGGCGCGGATGCGTTTATCTGTGCCGTCAATAACGGTTTCAATGGCATCGTTGACTAATGCAGGATCCTGTGTGATCTCACCCGGGTTTCCGGTGCTGTTTTCCAGTATTGTCAGGAAATGGCGCCATTGCGAAGCAAACAGTGTCCGCAGTCCTTTGGCATCATGACGTCGCCTGTTACGACCATTCGCGTCTGATTGTTTTGCTGTCTTTTTAATCATCATTGCCACACAACCGGTAAGGCATGCCTGAATGAAAATCCTGAATCCCTGACTATATCGCTCATAGCATAAGCATAGCAGGCTCATACGTAGGTACTTAAGGAATTCATTCACCTGTAGGTTCGCCTTCAGGCGAACAGCAGCGGTTAAATAACGTAGAGTGTGGCGCATAATTGAGTATTTTGTACGGCTAAAGTCGTACCTGCAATTGTTCACACGCTTAAGTACCTACGTATGTAGCAGGCTAAAAGATATGTTAGACTTTCCTCGTTACTCGCAACCAGTTACTCGCCACTGAATTATGCGCTACATCGTTCTTGACACGGAAACCACCGGCCTGGAGCCTGCCCAGGGCCATCGCATTATCGAAATCTGCTGCGTCGAGGTCATAGGCCGACGCATTACCGGCAGAAACTACCACCAGTATCTTAATCCCGATCGGGAGATCGACGAAGGCGCTATCGAGGTGCATGGCATCACCAATGAGATGCTGGAAGACAAGCCTCGTTTTGCCGATATTTGCGAGGAGTTTCTCAATTTTATTCGTGGTGCGGAGCTGGTCATTCACAATGCCCGTTTTGACGTCGGCTTCATCAACCATGAACTAAAGCTGCTGGATAAGGCCGCGCAGCCGGTGAGCGAATTCTGTGCGGTGCTGGATACGCTGGCGCTGGCGCGCAAGATGCACCCGGGACAGAAGAACAGTCTTGATGCGCTATGCAAGCGCTATAACATCGACAACTCGGCGCGTGATCTGCATGGCGCGCTGCTCGATGCTGAAATTCTGGCTGAAACCTGGCTGGCCATGACCGGTGGGCAGACGCGCCTGTCACTGGGTGGGAAAGAAGATGCCGGCCAGAATCGGATCAGCGATCGGCGGCCGCTGGCGGCTGATCGGCCTGCTATCAAGGTCATTCGTCCCACTGAACTGGAGCAAAAGGCGCATCAGGAACGGTTACAGGCGATCGACAAAGCCAGCGGCGGAGGCTGTGTCTGGATGCAGCCTCAGGCAGAAGCGGAATCCTGAGACGCCTGCATTTACATCAGATCGGCATTCAGATACAGGTGCAGCCAGATGCTCGCGGCATAGCCCAGGGCGATGGCCCAGCTCCATTTCAGATGGCCGAAAAACGTGTACATACCCCGGGTCTGTCCCATCAGCGCCACACCGGCGGCCGAGCCTATCGAAAGCAGACTGCCGCCGACCCCGGCGGTCAGGGTGACCAGCAGCCATTGGCCCAGTGGCATGTTGGGCTCCATACTCAATACTGCAAACATAACCGGGATGTTGTCGACTATAGCGGAAATAAGGCCGATCATAATATTGGCATTGGTCGCGCCCAGATCGTGATACAGGAATCCCGAAATATTGGCGAGATAGCCGATGGTGCTCAGGCCGCCGACGCAGAGCACCACACCGTAGAAAAACATCAGGGTGTCCCATTCCGCCCGGGCAAGGATATGGTAAATGTCGAAAGGTTCCTCTTCTGAATCAATTTCAGAATCGGGCAGGTAGGTGGTTTTTTCGTCTGCAGGAAGCGTGTTCCGAGGCGAATTCTGGTTTCGTCGTTTCAGGTAGTAGCCGTAAAACTTCAGAATGCCGAGACCGGTCATCATCCCCAGCACCGGCGGCAGGTGCAGAAGACTGTGCACACTGACGGTCATACTGATGGTCAACAGAAAAAGTCCGATTACGACAAGCCCACCCTGCTTAATTTCAACCCGCTCATCAATGGCCTCGGGGCGATCCCGGGATGCCGCGAATGAGAGAATGAAAGCCGGCGCCAGCCAGTTGACCAGCGAGGGCAGAAACAGTTTGAAGAAGTCAGTAAAGACAACGATGCCATCCTGCCAGACCATCAGGGTAGTGATGTCACCAAAGGGGCTGAATGCGCCGCCGGCGTTAGCGGCGACCACGATATTGATAGATGCAATAGTGATGAATTTCTGATTGTTCGGGGCGATAGCAACGACCACGGCCGCCATCAGCAGAGCGGTGGTGAGGTTGTCGGCAACGGGGGAGATGAGGAAGGCCAGCAGGCCGGTGATCCAGAAAACTCGGTAGAGGGAAAATCCCCGGCGCAGCAGCCAGGCGCGCAGGGCGTCGAAGACCCGGCGTTCTTCCATGGTGTTGATGTAGGTCATGGCCGCCAGCAGAAACAGCATTAGCTCGGCAAACTCCAGAATATTATGGCGCAGGGCTTCGCCGGCTGTGTCCGCATCACCCGCCTGCATATAGGCGATACCGACCAGCACCCAGATGATGCCGGCAGCGACAATCACGGGTTTGGATTTACGCAGATGAAAAAATTCTTCGCTTACCACCAGGCCATAGGCGATGACAAACAGCGCCAGAGCACTGTAGCCAATCCAGGTCTGGGTCAAATCCAGTCCGCTGTGTGGTGTGGCGGCGGCCAGGGCCAGGGATGGCAGGAAAAGACAGAGAACAAAAACTGTGACAGGAAGGCGGTGCTTTTCAGACTTGTTGTGCATGATTGTCCCGTGTGAGAGGGGATTTAGCCCAATTTTTATAAGGAAATTTGCCGACAATTACCAGTTTATATCCACAATATCAAATAAAAAAAACAAGATAAATCAATGAGATAATATTTTTCTATTTTTTTTGAATTATTCTTAAAGTTTCACTGTCTCATGCCGTAACAGTAAGTACAGCAGTTAGTAATGTTTTATCAGATCAGATTAGGTTAGGTTTTGTTATTGTTTCCTCCCCCTGCGCAGAAATTGCGCATTTATTAACCCCGCTCTCGCGGGGTTTTTTTTGCCCGGAATAAATAACAAATCCCCGAGATTCGGATTAAGCGGAGGGAAATATGGCGGTTTTGGGTTTCTGATAGAAGTATTTATTTAACCACAGGGGACACAGAGGTTATTTATTGCAGCGAATAACACGGGTATAAAACTTTAAGGCCTGATTTTCTCTGTGGCCTCCGTGTCCTCTGTGGTTAAATCTTTTTTTACAGGCTTAACGTTCGTGGAAAATAACGACTTCCATACCAGAGGCGGATATCACGTTTTCTTCTTCCATGGCTTTCAATACCCGGCCGGCCATTTCTCGAGAACAGCCGACAATTCGACCGATTTCCTGACGTGATATGTGGATCTGGGTGCCTTCAGGGTGAGACATGGCGTCGGGCTGCTTGCACATGTCCAGCAGGGTGCGGGCAACCCGGCCATAGACGTCCATGAAAGCGAGCTGGCCGACTTTGCGGCTGGTGCTCATCAGGCGTTCGGACAGCTGCACGCCGACCGCATTGAGTAGATGAGGCTGGACGTCACTGAGTTCATTTTTAAACAGCTGTCTGAGGTTATCATAACGGATCTCGGCCAGCAGGCATTCGCTTTTGCTGCGCACGGTGGCGCTGCGCACATCCAGATCATAAAACAGGCCGATTTCACCGATGAAGTCGCCCTGGTTTAGATAGGTCAGCACGATCTCGTTTTTGCCGCCTTCCTCGTCTTCGAGAATGACGGCGGCGGTGCCCTTGATCAGAAAATACAGTGTGTCAGCCGGATCGCCGGGACGCAGGATAATGGACTTCTTGGCAATCGTGCGCTGCCGGCAGAATTGTAGAAACTTCTGGATAGCCGCCGGATCGATCTCACAGGCAACCCGGGGACCGGGACGCTCAGGTTTCTGATTGAGAGTGCTGCGATTTTGCATGATCTGTAATATCCAGAGGTGAACGTGCCATGTTCAGGCGGCCCGTTGAGACAGGCTGCTCCAGTCTTCTATGTCGGCATTTTCAGGCATATCTTTAGAAGCACCGATTAATGCAAAAGCGGGCTGATATCCACACGCCCCTGTTTTTTTGTCGGCAGACAGGTAAAATAGCCGCCCGTTGAAAAATTATCCGTGCAGGAAATCCATCCCCTATGACCCTTCGTACCCGATTTGCTCCCAGCCCCACGGGCTATCTTCACATTGGCGGCGCACGCACTGCCCTGTACTCCTGGCTGCATGCGCGCAAGCATGGCGGCCGCTTCGTGCTGCGCATCGAGGATACGGATCGGGAGCGTTCCACTGAGGAATCGGTTAACGCCATTCTTGAGGGCATGACCTGGCTGGGGCTGGATTATGACGAAGGGCCGTTTTACCAGACACAGCGCTTTGATCGCTATGATGAGGTGATCCAGCAACTGATGGATAAAGGTCTTGCCTATTATTGTTATTGCAGCCGTGAAGAGCTGGATGTCATGCGTGAAGAGGCGATGGCGCGCAAGCAAAAGCCGCGCTACGATGGCCGCTGCCGGGTGCGTAGCGAGCCGCGCGAAGGCATCGAGCCGGTGATTCGCTTCAAGAATCCGACCGAAGGCGCGGTGGTTATCGACGACATGATCAAGGGGAGGGTAGTGATCAGTAACAGCGAGCTGGATGATCTGATCATCGCCCGCAGCGATGGCACACCGACCTATAATCTAACCGTGGTGGTGGATGACTGGGACATGGGGGTGACCCATGTGATTCGCGGCGACGATCATCTTAACAATACACCCCGCCAGATCAATCTGCTGCGCGCACTGGGCGCGGAGCCACCGACCTATGCCCATGTGCCCATGATTCTTGGTGAAGACGGCAAGCGCCTGTCCAAACGTCACGGCGCGGTTAGCGTAATGCAGTATCGCGAAGACGGTTATCTACCCGAAGCCCTGCTCAACTATCTGGTGCGTCTGGGCTGGTCACACGGCGACCGGGAAATTTTTTCACTGGATGAAATGATCGAGCTGTTTGATGTCAGCGACGTCAATGTTGCGGCGTCCACCTTTAACCCGGAAAAGCTGTTGTGGCTGAATCAGCAATACATCATGGCGGCCGCGCCAGAGAAAATCGCCCACCATCTGGGTATTCATCTGGGCAAGCTGGGCATCGATCCCACAGAAGGACCGGATATTCTTGAGGTGGTTGCCGCACAGAAGGAACGGTCACAGACACTGGTGGAAATGGCGGAGATCAGCGAATTTATTTATCGCGATTTTGAAACCTTTGATGAAACCGCGGCAAAGAAAAACCTGCGCCCGGTCGCGCGTGAGCCGCTGGAGAAAATGCGCGAAGCACTGGCGGCTGTGGATGACTGGACGCCGCAGACCCTGCACCAGACCGTCAATCAGGTTGCCGAGGCGCTAGAACTGAAAATGGGCAAGGTGGCCCAGCCTCTGCGTGTGGCCGTGGTCGGGCGCGCCGCTTCACCCGGGATTGACGTGACCCTGTACCTGGTCGGCAAGGCCGCCTGTCTGCGGCGTATTGATATGGCGCTGGCATTTATTGCGCAACGTGAAGCCAACGCTTAGGAAGCTACTGTAGGGTGGGCACGGTGTTTGTGCCCACGCGTTACTTTGTTTTTGTGCATTAAAAATGTGAAATTGAATCCTGAGGATTCCCGCGTGGGCGACCGAAGGAAGTGCCTGTGGTGCACAAACGCCGTGTCCACTCTACCGAGACTGAGTAATTACAGACAATCATGGAAAATAACAAAACATTAGAAAACGCGCGCCCCGTAACCAACTTCATTCGCCAGATCATCGATCAGGATCTGGCCGCAGGCAAAAACGACGGCAAGGTGGTGACGCGCTTTCCACCGGAGCCCAACGGTTACCTGCATATCGGCCACGCCAAATCTATTTGTCTGAACTTCGGTATCGCCGAAGACTACCACGGCCGTTGTCACCTGCGTTTTGATGACACTAATCCGTATAAAGAGGACCTGACCTTTGTTGAAGCGATCAAGCATGATGTGCAGTGGCTGGGCTTTAGCTGGGGAGAGAAGGAATTTTATGCTTCAGACTATTTTGAACAGTTACATGATTATGCCGTTGAACTGATTAAAAAGGGCAAGGCTTATGTGTGTGATCTGAGCCCGGACGAGGCGCGTGAATACCGTGGTACGCTCACCGAGCCGGGCAGGGACAGTCCTTATCGTGAACGTTCCGTAGAAGAAAACATCGATCTCTTTGCCCGTATGCGCGCCGGCGAATTTGAAGATGGCAGCCGCGTGCTGCGCGCGAAAATCGACATGGCCTCAGCCAATATCAACCTGCGTGATCCGATCATTTATCGCATTCGCCACGGCGTGGTGCATCACCAGACCGGGGATGAATGGTGCATCTATCCCATGTACGATTTCACTCATTGCCTGTCAGACTCGATTGAAGGCATCACCCATTCGCTGTGCACCCTGGAGTTCGAAGATCATCGGCCGCTGTATAACTGGTTCCTGGATCAACTGGACGTACCCTGCCATCCGCAGCAGATCGAATTTTCACGCCTGAACCTGCAGTACACCGTCACCAGCAAGCGTAAGCTCACCGAGCTGGTTGATGAAGGTTTTGTCGAAGGCTGGGATGATCCGCGCATGCCTACCATTGCCGGTCTGCGCCGACGCGGCGTGACCTCAACAGCGATTCGGAATTTCTGCGATCGCATCGGTGTCACCCGCTCCGATAACAGTGTGGAAATGGGTCTGCTGGAAAGCACCATCCGTGAAGATCTGAATATTCATGCGCCGCGTCGTATGGCGGTGCTGCGGCCGTTAAAACTGGTTATCGAAAATTACCCTGAAGGGCGCACAGAAGCGCTGGAGGCGGCCAACCACCCCCAGAACGAAGACATGGGTGCGCGCAAGGTTCACTTCAGCCGAGAGCTTTATATCGACCGGGATGACTTCATGGAAGTAGCACCGAACAAAAAGTTCAAACGCCTTGTCAGGGGCGGGGAAGTGCGCTTACGCAACGCCTACGTTATTCGCTGTGATGAGGTGATCAAGAACGAGCAGGATGAGATCATCGAACTGCGTTGCTCTTATGACGCCGCCACCCTCGGCGCCAATCCCGAAGGCCGCAAGGTCAGGGGTGTGATCCACTGGGTTTCGGCAGAAAATGCAATTGCCGCCGAAGTCCGCCTGTATGATCGGCTGTTTAGCCATCCCACCCCGGACGCCGGTAAGGATGGCAGGGATTACCGGGAACATTTTAATCCCGACTCCCTGCGTACCCTGACCCAGTGCTATCTGGAAGCCAGCCTGGGCGAGGCGCAGCCCGGCGATATCTTCCAGTTTGAGCGGGAAGGTTATTTCTGTCTGGATCCGGCCACGGGCGCAAATGGCCAGCCTGTCTTCAATCGCACCGTCACTCTGCGTGATTCCTGGGCGAAAATTGAAAAGCAGCACGGCTAAACAACCTGCGGGAGCTGAGTGTTTTCCTCCGGGTTCCGGCTGGCACAAGTCACCCTGCGGAAAACACCCAGCCCCCACCCCTGCCGGGAAGCGGCAGGCTTTCTTCCATCAAAATCTCTACGCCCATTGTGTCTTCGCGCCTTTGCGTTAAAAATGCGAACTTTATTAAGGGGCAAATAAGCGGGATTCCGGCTTGACAGCAGCCGCTATTTCTCTAAAATAGCGCCTTCGCTTTTGGGGGCTATAGCTCAGCTGGGAGAGCGCTACAATGGCATTGTAGAGGTCGGCGGTTCGATCCCGCCTAGCTCCACCAGATTCAGATTATTGCTCTGTAATTGGTGGTTCACCACAGAATTTAAGATTTAAAGCGATAATCACTCGTCCTAAGTCCCCATCGTCTAGTCGGCCTAGGACACCGCCCTTTCACGGCGGTAACAGGGGTTCGAATCCCCTTGGGGACGCCATCTTATCCCCCAGATTGATACCGATACGGTAGTCAATCTGGCATTCATGAGTGGCCGGGTTCAGGGTAACTCGGCCTATCACGTTCGTCAGGAAGTCCTTAAGGGCTTCCCGGCTTAGGGATTCCATATTTTCTGCAATTCCGCGTAGAAACTGCCCGATCTTAGCCTCGGATATATTGTCGAGCATTGATGCTGCCGTATATTCGGTTTCCAGACGGCCGATTTCAGACAGCAGGGCATTTCGAGCACGTTCCAGTTTATCTACTTCTCGTAGGGCAGGGGCGGGATTTTCCAGGTCGGATGCCATTCCCATCATTTTCGATATTCGAGTTTCAAGTTCAGCAGCATCCGAGCGTTGGTTTTGGGCGGGATCTACCTGGTGCGCCTCACGGTATTTCATAGCTTCGCGAGTAAGCTGCTTGACGAACTCCGGTGATAGCAGGTCTTTCATGACTTGATCGAGTACTGCTTTTTCCAATCGATGTTGGCAGACCTTTCGGTTTTCCGTAGTCGATTTGGCTAGAGTCGCGTATCTCTTCCCGCCATTGCCATGCCAAGGATCGCCTTTCGGTGTCTTGAGTATCCCCGTCAACAGATAGTTGGCAGGTGTTCTACGGTTTCTCGAATTCGAGCTTTGCTCAAGCCGAGTTAATATTACCTCAGCCTCTTCGGTTGTGATCAAAGCTTCATGGGTGTTCTCAGCAACAACCCATTCCGAGCGAGGTCGGCGTTTAGCGCTGCCCTTATATCCTGAACCCCTGGCATGTTCATTGTGGACATTCCAGACTGTGTGCCCAGCATAGGTCAATGCGTTCCACTCCATACCAACCGCACTCGTTTTCGCGATACCTAAATCGAGTTCGTTGAGAATCCGCGTTCTAGAAATGCCCTGGGCACGCATCTTGAGGTAGCGAGCAATTACAGTGGCGTCTTTATTGGGCTCCAGTCTGGATTTAGTAACCGCTTCTCCTTCTCGCATGGCACCGGTTGGTATTTTTACCAATTGGTATCCCTTGGGTGCGCGACCACCTGCTCGGTAACCTTGACGTACATTTTCTGCCATTCCAGC